>NZ_PJJV01000081.1:0-186524 GCF_002929655.1 Cryobacterium sp. M23 | reverse complement strand
GTCAGAAACCTAGACAGGAAGCGGCGTGCGGCCGTTAAGGCGCTCCGAAACACCCACGGATAGAGCAGGGGAGCCAAAATTCTCCGTCGAATTGGTTCACCACCGAAGCCGGCGTTCCGCCTGTGATGATCAGCGTCCACGTGGTGCGGGCAGGACTGACCATCCGGGAGCCATACCACCACTCGATTAGGACTCACGCATCTCGGGTGCAGCCCGTCTCGAGCGCGTTTTTTGTGTCGCGCCAGGCGAGCCAGTCAGTGAGCGAGGCCAAGTCGTAGTGCGGGCCGGACAGCCCAAGGGTGAAGAGGCGGGCGCCTAGGTCATAGAGCTCGTCGGCCTCGGTTACGGTACGGGCCCGCAGCTCGGTGGAGATCTCGATCTCGGAGAGATCCCGGCCCACCGTGTCACACCACTTCGAGAGCACGCCGAGCTTGTGCTCGAGCACCGCGGGAGTGGAAAACGAATGCCAGATGTCCGCATGTCTCGCCACGATCCGGAGGGTCTTCTTCTCGCCCCCGCCGCCGATCAGCACCGGGATGTCGCGCAGGGGCGGCGGGTTCAGCTTCGCCCAGCGCGCCTCGATCCGCGGGAGGTCGGCTTCGAGGGCGTCCAGGCGGGTGCCCGCGGTGCCGAACTCGAAGCCATACTCGTCGTAGTCGCGCTCGAACCAGCCGGAGCCGGTGCCGAAGATGAACCGGCCGCCGCTGATGTGGTCGATGGTGCGCGCCATGTCGGCCTGCAGGTCGGGGTTGCGGTAGCCATTGCAGTTGACCAGCGCGCCCAGCTCGATGGTGGTGGTCTGCTCCGCCCAGGCCGCGAGGAGCGTCCAAGACTCGAAGTGGAGGCCGTTCTTCTCGCCGGAGAGCGGAAAGAAGTGGTCCCAGTCGAACGCGATGTCCGTGCCCAGGGCCTCGACCTCCGCCACGGTCACCCGGATCTTCGGATAGAGGGCGTGCTGCGGGGCGATTTGCACACCGATACGCACCCGGTCGGCCGTGGAGGAAGGCGTGGAGGAGGGCGTGGAGGAGGGCGTGGAGGAGGTCATGCGCTCATCCTAAACCGGCGGCCGGGGGCATCCGCAGCGCAGTCAGCGGCTCAGCGTTTGCGGCGCAGTGTCACCGACCGAGCATCTTCTGCAGGGCGGCCATCTCGTCTTCGGTGGGACCGCCCGCCTTCCTGGCGCCGCCGAGGCCGAAGCCCGTGCCGCCGCCCGCACCGGGGCCCGCGCCAGCGGGCTTCTCACCGGACGCGATCGCCAGATTCTCCGCCGCGCGCTTGGCCGGGTTGCCCGACTTCGAGCCCTTCTTCTTGGGCTGCGGCTTGCCACGGCCGCCGCCGCCCATGCCGCCGGGGACCGGGCCCATGCCGGGGATGTTGGGCATGCCGCCCTTGGCGACCGTCTTCATCATCTTGGCGGCCTGCTCGAATCGCGACACGAGCTGGTTGACCTCGGTCACGGTCGATCCGGCGCCGCGGGCGATGCGCAGCCGACGGGATCCGTTCAACAGCTTCGGGGTGGTGCGCTCGGCCTTGGTCATCGACTGGATGATGGCCTCGGTGCGCACGATCTCGCGCTCGTCGAAGTTCTCGAGCTGCTGCTTCATGGCGCCGGCGCCGGGGAGCATGCTCATCATCTTCTTGATCGAACCCATGTTGCGCAGCTGCTGCATCTGCCCGAGGAAGTCGTCGAGGGTGAAACTGTCGGTGGAGAACTTCTCCGCCATCTTGCGTGCTTCGTCTTCGTCGAAGGCACCCTGCGCCTGCTCGATGAGGGTGAGGATGTCACCGAGGTCGAGGATGCGGCTGGCCATGCGGTCGGGGTGGAACGGCTCGAAGTCGTCGAGGCTCTCACCGGTCGACGCGAACATGATCGGACGGCCGGTGATCGAGGCCACGGACAGGGCCGCACCGCCGCGCGCGTCGCCGTCGAGCTTGGAGAGCACCACGCCGGTGAAGTCGACGCCGTCCTGGAACGCCTTGGCGGTGGCCACCGCGTCCTGGCCGATCATGGCGTCGATCACGAAGAGCACTTCGTCGGGGTCGATGGCCGTGCGGATGTCCGCGGCCTGCTTCATCATCTCCGCGTCGACGCCGAGGCGTCCGGCGGTGTCGACGATGACCACGTCGTGCATCTTCTGCTGCGCGTACTTGACGCCGTCGCGGGCGACCTTGACCGGGTTGCCGACGCCGTTGCCGGGCTCGGGCGCGTAGACGGGCACGCCCGCCTGGGCGCCGACGACCTCGAGCTGGGTGACCGCGTTCGGGCGCTGCAGGTCGGCCGCGACCAGGATCGGGGTGTGGCCGTCTTTCGCGAGCCACTTCGCGAGCTTGCCGGCGAGGGTGGTCTTACCGGCACCCTGGAGGCCCGCGAGCATGATGATGGTCGGCGGCTTCTTGGCGAATTCGAGTCGGCGCTGCTGACCGCCGAGGATCTCGACGAGCTCCTCGTTGACGATCTTGACGACCTGCTGGGCCGGGTTCAGCGCCTTGCTGACCTCGTCGCCGAGGGCACGCTCGCGCACCTTGCCGGTGAAGTCCTTGACCACCTCGAGGGCGACGTCGGCGTCGAGCAGTGCGCGCCGGATCTCGCGAACGGTGCCGTCGACATCCGCCGCGCTGAGCTTGCCCTTGGTGCGGAGATTCTTGAACGTCTCGGCCAGGCGATCTGAGAGGTTTCCAAAAGTAGCCATGATGCGTTTAGTTTAACCGGTCGCGGAGCCTACGTTTGTTCGGGTGCGCAAACCGCATCCGAAGCCAGGAGTCACCATGTCCGTTGTCGTCGTCGCCGTACTCACCCCGAAGCCCGGTCGCAGCCAGGAGATCCTGGACGCGTTCGCCGTGGTCTCCCCCACGGTGCACGCCGAGACCGGCTGCGAACTGTATGCCGCGCACACCGACGGTGACCTGGTGGTCATGGTCGAGCGCTGGGCCAGCGTCGCCGACCTCGCGGTGCACGCGACCGGCGCGGGAATCACCGAACTTGGTGCGCTCACCGATGATGCACTGGCCGCCTCCACGGACGTCAAGGTGCTGCAGAACGTGCCGTTCGGCGACCCGGCCAAGGGCACCATCCAGTAGGGAGCACCGACGTCCGACCGGACTGCTGCGCTACTGCTCGACGGCGATCAGCACGGGGTCGCCGTGCACGTCGATCGTGACCACGAGCAGGGCGTCGGTGTCATCGGGGCTGATCGAGTACTCGAGCACCGCGAAGTGCTCCTCGCTACGGAAGTGGTGCGGGTGGAAACCGATCCGCTGCAGCTGGATGGAGCGCAGAAAATCGATTTGTTTGTCGCCCGAATCCCAGATCAGGGCGTCGTCGAGAACCTCGGGATCCATTTCGTCGAGTTCGGTCGTGATGTAGGCGCCCGTCACCGAGCCCTCCTTGCTGAGGTCGGCCACGAGCGATTCGCGGGCCTGCGAATCGAGTCCCTCGATGTCGTTGACCATGGCCGCCGCAATGTCGAGCGCTTCGGCCGAGACGGACTCCTCGTCGGGGAAGCTGAGGTCGATCTGCACGTCCTGGTCGCCCAGTTCGGCCGAATCCGACCAGCAGACCTCGCCAGCATCGTCACTGCCGAGAATTCCGAAGAAATCGTGTTCGATGGTCATGACTGTCCTATCCGACGAGTTTTTGTGCGAAAACGTGCGGCGTGAAACCGGTGAGGTCGTTGATGCCCTCGCCCTGGCCCACGAGCTTGATGGGGATGCCGGTCTTCTCCTGCACGGCGAGCACAAAGCCGCCCTTGGCGGATCCGTCCAGTTTGGTGAGCACGAGCCCGGTCACGCCGGCGTGCTGGATGAAGGCCTCGGCCTGGGCCAGGCCGTTCTGGCCGGTCGTCGCGTCGAGCACGAGGAGCACCTCGGCGATCGGGGTCTGCTTCTCGATCACCTTGCGGATCTTGGTGAGCTCGTCCATCAGGCCGCCCTTGGTCTGCAGCCGCCCGGCGGTGTCGATGATCACGATCTCCGTGCCGTCTTTCATGGCCCGCTCGACGGTCTGGAAGGCGACGGATGCCGGGTCCTGGCCGTGGGCCTGCGGCCGCACGATGTCGGCGCCCGCCCGTTCGGCCCAGGTTGCCAGCTGTTCCACGGCGGCCGCACGGAACGTGTCTGCCGCCCCGATCAGCACGCTGCGGTTGTAGGTGCGCAGGAACTTCGCGAATTTGCCGATCGTGGTGGTCTTGCCGACGCCGTTGACGCCGACGACGAGCACGACGGCAGGCCGCGCGCTGAGGTTGAGGGTGGAGTCGAGCTTGGAGAGCCGTTCCTCGAGGCCTTCGCGCAGCATCCGTTGCAGGTCGGTCGGGTCGGTCGTGTTGTACCTGGCGACCTTGGCCCGCAGGTCGCCCACGACCGCCTCCGTGATGCTGGGACCGAAGTCGGCCTGGATGAGCGCGTCTTCGAGGTCTTCCCAGGTTTCGGCGTCGATGAGCTTCTTCGCGAACATGCCGCGCAGTGCGCCGGAGAGAGACCAGGGGGTGCGTTCTGCCATACCTACAGCCTATGGCTCGCGCGGTATCTGCGCCGCTGCGCCCCAGGTGTGCCTCGCGCGAAGCGGCGCAGCCGGCGCGTACCGAGCGGAGGACCTCCGAACCGATGGTGCGGACCGGGAGCGGCACCGCCCCGATAACGCTCGTTCGTGCGATTCGTGCCGTCACACGAGCGACCCGACCCGACAGAATGATGGGGTGACGGCCCAGACCTCACCCTCTTGTGTCGGCATCGTCCACGTCACGGCACGTCCTTCCGAGCAGGAATGTGCAAGCCCCCCGACAGCCGCCCGGACCCGGTCTAGGGTGTCGGCATGGCAGTCAGCACAGGGCCCGAGAGTGTGCGCACCGGGATCAACCGGTGCATCGCGGCGTGCGACGCGCTCGTGACGGTAAGCGAGGACTGCGCGGACGCCTGCCTCCGCATCAAGGGCAACGGCGACATCACCCGCTGCTTCTTTGCCGACCTGGACTGTATCGAGGTGTGCTCGTCGACGAGCCGGCTGCTGTCCTGGCATGCGCGCAAGGACGGGCTGATGACCATCGCGCTGCTGGAAACCTGCCGCGAGGCCGCCCGGGCATCGATCGCGGCCTGCGAGAACATGGCCCGGCTGCATCCGGGCTGGCACACCTGCAGCATGGCCTGCCGCCGGGTCGACGAGGCCTGCGCGCGACTCCTGGCCGTGCTGCGCTAGCGTTCTTCACTCGACAGCGGCGATCAGCGGCGATCAGCGGCGACGTGTCAGGATGCCTGCTCGTCATCCTTCGCGATGCGCTGCCCGACCACGGCCGAGACCCCATCGAGGCGCATCGAGACGCCGTAAAGGGCATCCGCGATCTCCATCGTGCGTTTCTGGTGGGTGATCACGATGAGCTGACTGGTGGCGCGCAGGTCCTCGAAGATAGTCAGCAGGCGGCCGAGGTTGGCGTCGTCGAGGGCAGCCTCGACCTCGTCCATGATGTAGAACGGACTCGGGCGGGCCTTGAAGATGGCGATCAGCAGGGCCACGGCGGCGAGCGAGCGCTCCCCGCCCGACAGCAGCGAGAGCCGCTCGATCTTCTTGCCGGCGGGCTTGACCGAGACCTCGATGCCGGTCGTGAGCAGGCTGTCGGGATCGGTGAGACGGATGCTGCCGCTCCCGCCCGGGAACAGCACCGGGAACACCTCGGCGAACGCCGCCTGGGTGTCGTCGAAGGCGCTGCCGAAGATGGCACCCATCTTCTCGTCGATCTCCTCGATGATGGTGAGCAGGTCGCGGCGCGTGTTGGTGAGGTCGGTGAGCTGCTCAGTGAGGAAGCGGTGCCGCTGCTCGAGCGCGGCAAACTCCTCGAGGGCCAGCGGGTTCACTCGGCCGAGCTGGGCGTAGCGGCGCTCGGCGACGGTCAGGCGGCGCTGTTGGTCGTCCCGGTCGAAGCGGACGGGTTCGGCGGTCGGGTCTGAGCTGTTCTGGACGGCGCCCGGGATCGGCTGGTCGGGCCCGTACTCGGCCACGAGCACGTCTTCGGTCAGACCGAGGTCGCTGACGGCGCGCTCGAGCAGCCCGGACAGGTGCAGCTTCTTCTCGTAGATGGCCAGTTCCAGGCCGTGCACGGTCTCGGTGACGGCCTGCAACCGGGCGCGCAGGGCGCTGTCCTCCCGGCGCAGCGCCGCGATTTCCTCGTTCTGGCTGCTGCGCTCCGCTTCGGCGGTGGCCAGGCGCAGCCTGGCCTCGCTGGCGGAGGCGTCGACCGAGGCAAGCACCAGCGGGAGCGCCTCGGCCACCCGGCTGGCGGCATCCACCTGACGGCGACGGATGACCGCACGCCGGGCTGCCTCCTCGGCCGCCGCCCGCGCGGCAGTCTGCTGTTTCGCGAGCGCGTCGGCCCGCGCCTGCCCGGCGCGCACGCGTTCGCGGGCGGTCTCGGCCTGGAGCCGGGCCTCGACCTCGGCTTCGCGCGCGGCCTCGAGGGCGGCGACGAGCGCGTCGCGAGGTCCGGTATCCGGCACCGGGCGCGGCCGGGCGCGCTGTTCGTCGCGCGCGGTGCGGGCCGTCTCGCTCGCGGCCTCGAGGGCGGCGACGGCCTCGGCCTGCAGCAGGAGGGCGGCGGAGAGCCGACTCAGTTCGGCGGCGGCCGCCTCGAGCTGCACGGTGGCCCGGCTGGTCTTCTCGGCCTGCACGGTCGTGCGGGACTCGAACGCCCGCACCCGGGCGGCGGCCGCCTGGGCCTGGGTCTTGCGGGCGGACAGCACGACGCGGGCCTCGGCGAGGTCGGCGACGACCTGCTCGAGCCGGGTGCGCACCGCAGCGAGCGAGTCGGCGGCCGCATCGCGGTCGGCGATGAGCTCGAGGCGGCTGCGCCGGGCCCCGGAACCACCGCACAGCACGGTGTCGCTGAATACGTCCCCGGCCCGGGTGATGACGGTGATCGGGAGGGCTGCGCGCTCGGCGGTCGCCACGCCAACGGTCTCCACGCCAACGGTCTCCACTTCCTCGGATCGGGGTCCGAATCGGTCCACGGCGGCTCGGGCGGCGTCGAGGTCGTCGGCGATCGCCGTACGCCGGAGCAGGCCGAGCACCCCGGGTGGCGCGTCGATCACCGATTCGGCCCAGAGCAGCCCGGGCTGCACGGCGAGGTCGGGCCGGGTGTCGGGTGCGAGGACATCCGTCGTGCCGGTACCCGACGTGCCAATACCTGACATGCCGGTATCCGCCGTGCCGTCACCGGGCGCGTCGGCGTCGATCGTGCCGGCCGTCGCATCGCCGGTCGCGTCTGCGGTCGGGGCGTCGGCCCTGGCGTCTTCGTCGATCGTGCCGGCCACGATCAGTTCGACCCGGCCGAGATCGTCGGCGCGGGCGCGCACGATGGCGTCGACGGCCGCGCTCCAGGTGTCGGCGAGCACGGCGTCGGCGAGGGAGCCGAGGGCGGCGGCGATGGCGGCCTCGTAGCCGGGCCGCACGCGCACATGCTCGGCCACCAGACCACGGATGCCCGCCGGCGCCGCAGCGAGCAGGGCCGCCGAGCCGTCCTTATGGTCCAGGGCGAGGGACAGTGCCCCCGCGCGGGCGGCGAGGGCGTCCCGTTCGCGTTCGCCGAGCTGCAGTTCGTCGCGCAGGCGTTCGACCTCGACCTCCGCCTGGGCGACGACAGACCGGGCCGCGGCGGCAGCCTCGGCCGGGTGGCTCTCGCCGGCGTCGACGGCGGCCGCGTCGAGCGCCGCGGCGTCCGCGTCGAGTCCGGCGAGGTGTGCCTCAGCCGTGTCGACCCGGCCACGGGCGGCATTGAGGGCGTTCTGCTGCCGCAGCACCTCGCCGCGCACGGAGGCCAGGCGGCCCGCGGCGGTCTCGGCCTGCCCGGTCAGCTGGGAGAGGTGAAGGTCGTGCCGGGAGACCAGCACGGCCTGGGCGGCGATCTGTTCGTCGAGGGCGTCGAGCCGGCCCCGGGCCTCCTCGGTGGCCGCGCGGGCGGCAGCCCAGGTGGAGTCGGCCACGTCGATGCGGCTACGCAGCGCGTCGATCTCGGCGGCGGCATCCGTCAGCATCGCCGTGGTCACGCTGGGGCCGGCGTCCACGGACTCGGCCTGCGAGCCGAGCAGGGCCAGCCGCTGGTTGGCGAGGGTGTAGAGGCCGCGCAGGCGCTCCTGCACGGATTCCAGGCCGAAGTTCGTGCGCCGGGCCCGGTCGACGGCGTCGCCGATCTGCTCTTGCTCGAGTCGGCGCAGGCGCCGCTGCCGGGTCTCGAGCTGTTCGGTCAGCACGAGTCGTTCGGCGTGCCGCTCGCTCTCGGTGCGGCCGTGCGCGTCGAGCGCGATACGCAGCGTGACCACGTCGTCGGCGAGGAGCCGGGCCCGGGCGTCGCGGGCGACGGCGGCGATGATCTGCGCCTCGCGGGCGATGTCGGCCTGGCGTCCGAGCGGTTTGAGCTGCCGCCGGATCTCCCCGGCGAGGTCGCTGAGCCGGGTGAGGTTGGCCTGCATGCCGTCGAGCTTGCGGAGGGTCTTCTCCTTGCGCCGACGGTGCTTGAGAATGCCGGCGGCCTCCTCGATGAACCCGCGGCGCTCCTCGGGGCTGGCGCGCAGCACGGCGTCGAGCTGCCCCTGCCCCACGATCACGTGCATCTCCCGGCCGAGGCCGGAGTCGCTGAGCAGCTCCTGCACGTCGAGCAGGCGGCAGGTGCGCCCGTTGATCGCATACTCACTCGCGCCGTTGCGAAAGAGGGTGCGGGAGATGGTGACCTCGGTGTAGTCGATCGGTAGCGCGCCATCCGTGTTGTCGATGGTCAGCGTCACGGCCGCCCGGCCGAGCGGGCCCTTGGTGGACGTGCCGGCGAAAATGACGTCTTCCATCTTGCCGCCGCGAAGGGTCTTCGCGCCCTGCTCGCCCATCACCCAGGCGAGTGCGTCGACGACGTTGGACTTGCCCGAGCCGTTGGGTCCGACCACGCAGGTGACGCCGGGTTCGAAGGCGAACGTGGTGGGGTGGGCGAAGGATTTGAAGCCTTTGAGCGTGAGGCTTTTCAGATACACGGTTTCGCCCCCTTTCGTCGCTCACTCGGGTCGCGGCTGCCCGGCGCGCCACCCCCAGTAACGGTACCGGACACAGCCGCCACCGCCCGGTAGGCGCGGTCCCTGGCGGTAGGCGCGGTCCCTGGCGGTAGGCGCGGTCCCTGACGAATTCGACGGAGATTTTGCCGATTTGGAGCGGAAACGGATGTCTCGGGCCGGGTTTGAGCAAAATCTCCGTCGAATTGGTTCGGGGTTGGGGCCGAGCCCGGGCGGCAGGGGCGGCAGGGGCGGCGCTACGCTGGCCGATCATGGGGACCTTCACCTTCGAGATCGACGAACTCGCCGTCCCCGCCGCGCCGCAGGCTCCCGGCTGGGCCGATTTCGAGGCGGCAAACGGGGTGCGCAACACGGTCGAGGCCGAGGCGTATGGCACCACCGACCTGGAGCTGACCGCCGAAGAGCTCCTGCCGGGCTGGCTCAAGCAGGCGTGGGAGCCCAAACGCCTCTTCGTGGCCCGGTCCAAGGGACGCCTTGTCGGGCGCGGTCACTACGAGACCCTTCCGGAGGATTCTGCCGAGCACGCGTGGTTGGCCGTGGAAGTGCTTCCCGAGTACCGACGGCGAGGCATCGGCTCAGCCCTCACTGCCCGGCTCGAGGCGATCGCGCAGTCCGAGGACCGTAGCGTTCAGATCGTCTACGCACCATCACCGACAGCGCCGGGTGAGCGCATTCACTCCCCCACCGGGTTCGGTTCGGTTCCGCTCGGCAACCCCGAGGTTCGGTTCCTTCAGGGCCGCGGCTACCTCCTCGAGCAGGTCGTGCGCGCCAGCCGGCTTACCCTGCCGGTGGATCCCACGCAGCTACGCCGACTGCGCGACGCCGCCGCCGCGCACGCGGGTCCGGACTATGCAGTGCTGCAGTGGGTCGATCGCACCCCGCCGGAATGGTTGCCCGATCTGGCGGTGCTCTACACGCGCATGAGCACGGATGCCCCGAGCGCCGGCCTTGCCGAACCGGAGCAGCTCTGGACGCCCGAGCGCGTCATGCAGGAGGAGCAGAAGGCTGCCGCCGGCAGGCGCACGGCGCTGACCTCGGCGGTGCTGCATGGCCCGAGCGGCCACCTCGTGGGATTCACCGAGCTGGAGGTGCCGGCGGAGTCCCGCCGCGCGGTCAGCCAGGAGGACACTCTGGTGCTGCGCGAGCACCGCGGCCGCCGGTTGGGGATGCTGCTGAAGGTGGCGAACCTCGAGCTGCTCGCGGCGGAGCGCCCCGGGCATCCGTCGGTGTTGACCTATAACGCTGAGGAGAACCGGCACATGCTCACGGTCAACGAGGCCATCGGCTTCGTGCCGCTCGGTTACGAGGGAGCCTGGCGCCGCGACGCCCTCTAACCCGGCCCTCCGGCCCTCGAGCCTGCCGAGCCCTGAATCCCCGAGCCCTGAGTCCCAGAGCCAAAGACCCAGATCCCAAGACCCAGATCCCAAGACCCGACAACCAAAAGCCCAAAGCCAAAGAACAAAAGACCGCAAAGCCAGCAAAGAGGGCAAAGCCGGCAAACGTAGCAGAGGCGGCCAGCGCAGTCCGCCCCGGCTCAGTGCGACGCTCGCTTGCTCGGCAGCGCGATCAGGGTTTGGTCCGGGTCGACTTCGACCGGTGGCCGGAGCCAGTAGTCGGTTCCAGTGCGAATGATCGTCCAGTGCCGGTTATGCAGCAACAGGTGGTGCGGGTGGCAGAGCAATACCCCGTCGGCGAGGTCCGTGTAGCCGTTGTCTTTCAACCACTCAGTGATGTGGTGTGCTTCAGTCCAGGCGGGTGATCTGTCGCAGTCCACCCACCGGCACCCGCCGTCGCGCACTCCCATGGCGGCGCGCTGTGCCTCGGTGAAGAGTCGTTCGTCACCGCCGACGTCGATAATCTGCCCGGTGTCGTCGAACTGGAGGCTTCGGGTTCCGGTGTCGCAGTGGAGCCGGTCGATCGTTTCCTGCGAGATCGGCTCGGGGTTGCCTTCGATCTGCCCGTGGCCTCGGACTTCAGGGCTCCCGGCTGGCGCGGTTTGACGGCCTTTTCGGTCACGATGACCCGCACCGAAGGGCGGTGACCGCCGAACACCCGGCCCTGATCGGCCTCGCCGGCGATCTTCAGCAGCTGCACGAGGGCATCGGCGGCGATCTGGTCCGTGGTGCGGGGGTCGTCCTGCATGCGTGTGGCCCACGCGGCTTTCGCCTTGTCGACGAAGCGCACCCCGCCGCGGCGAGGGCTGGTGATCGGGTCGAAGACGGAGAGCACGAACTCGCCGTCTTCGGTCGCGAAGAGGCCATTCAGACGCACCTTGCCGTTGCCGAGCCGGTAGACCTTCAGGAACCGGTCGTCGTGGGTCTGCTTCTCCCGGGCGGCAATGCCGGCCTCGTCGAGGCGGTCGCGCATGCGCCGCGCGAGTCTGAAGACCTGGTCAGTGTTCAGCGTCGACGCCTCGACAAGAAGCAGGGTCAGGGCTTCGGTGAGCTTGTCGGCGGTGACCGCCGCGTCGATCTGGCCGAGACCAAAACGGATCGACTCGGCCGCGTCGACGGAGAGAGCGCCACTGGTGACCGCGCGGGCGATCGGCGCCTGCCAGGGCACCTTCGCAACGAACTCCGCAACCTCGGCGGCATCAGCGTCCGGCGACTCCACGGCCGCCTCGACGCGCGCCTGTGCCGCCTCGGCATCGGCCATCATCGTGCCGACCGCGACCAGTTTGAACGCGTCGGTCTTGGTCGAGCCCGTCACCTTTTGGATCAGCGCCTCGGGCGAGAGGAATCCCTGCTGCGCGGCCAGACCTGAATGGCCGAGTTCGGGCCGGGAACGCCGGGCGATGGTCGCCGCCATCCACGCGGATCGGGTGTCGAGGAGGCGGCGGGCGGCCGCGATCTGCTTCTGACCGGCCAGCACCGCGGCGTCGGCGAGGTGCTCATAGTCGGCGCAGGACGAGCCCGGGCGGGCGACGGCATCCGTTGCCGCTCTGAGGTCATCTGCGGTGGTTGTCATGGTCCGAGGTTAGCAAAGATGGTAATTAAAGTCGAGAGTTATTCACTTGATATTCGAAAGACTTTCGTATTTTTGTTCGACAGGCAGGCTTCTCGCGGGCAGCGAGCCTCAGCGCAGCCGTTGGCATCGCGGGCAGAGGTGTGAACTGCGGTTCATGAACTGCTGCCGCACGAGCAGTGTGCCGCAGCGGGGGCACGGTAGACCCTGCCGGCCGTACGTGTTGAGGCGGTGCGAAAAATACCCGGACTGACCATTCACGTTCACGTATTGCGCATCGAAACTGGTGCCGCCCTCGGCCAGGGCCCGGTTCAGGATGCTGCGGACCGCGCCGAGCAGCGCCCGCCCCTTCGCGGGCGACAGGGAGTCTGCCGGCTGCTCGTAGTGCACCCGGGCCTCGAAAAGGGCCTCGTCGGCGTAGATGTTCCCGATGCCGCTGATCAGGGTCTGGTCGAGCAGGGCGCGCTTGATCCCGGTCTTCTTGCGGGCCAGGGCAGCCAGGAAGAGCGGCGCCGAGAAGCCCGGATCCAGCGGGTCGCGCGCGATGTGCGCCACCTGCGACGGGATCAGCCCCGACCAGCCCAGGCCTGAACCGGCCAGTCCGTCCGCCCCGGTCGCGCCGCCTGCGAGCCCGGAGTACCCGGCCGTCAGCCCGTCGCGGGTGGGCTGCATCGAGTCCACGGCCATACTGCCGAAGATGCGCTGGTCGACGAAGTTGACCCACAGCTCGCCGTGTTCCGGGTGCTCGATCTGCAAACGGATGCGCAGGTGCCGGTCCGTGTCCGATCCGGGGCTGCGCAGCAGCACCTGACCACTCATTCCGAGGTGCACGACCAGGGCGCGCCCGGAATCCAGCGGCAGCCAGAGGAACTTACCCCGGCGGACGGCGGCGAGCACGCCCCGCCTCTGCAACAGGTCGGCAAAATACCCGCTCGCGGAGTCATGGCGACGCAGGGATCGTGGCTCGAAGACCTCGACACCGGCGATCACGGCGCCGGTTACGGCCGGCGCCAGGCCGGCGCGAACGACCTCCACTTCAGGAAGTTCGGGCATGCGAGCCTTTCAGCGTCACGGCCTGACAGCAGCTCAGGGAGTGCTGAGGCGCGTCCAGGCGTCGAGCGCGGCGGCCATCTCGGCGTGCTTCTTGCTCGTGCCCCCGCCGACCGCACTGACGTCACCCACAGTGACGGTGGCGATGAAGATCTTGGAGTGATCGGGTCCGCTTTCCGCGATGGAATACACGGGAACCCCGGTTCCCAGGCGAGCCGCGGCTTCCTGCAGGCTCGTCTTGGGGTCCATGGACACTCCGAAGTGCCCTGGGTCACGGAGGAGCGGCTCGATCAGGCGCAGCACGAGCGCCGTCGCCGTCTCTCCGCCGGAGTCGAGGTAGACCGCTCCGATGAGCGCCTCGACGGTGTCGGCAAGGATCGACGACTTGTCGCGCCCATTGGTGAGGATCTCGCCGCGGCCGAGGCGCACGTACGCACCCAATCCGATGCCGCGCGCGATGCCCGACAGGGCAACGCTCGACACCAGGCTGGCCCGGCGCTTGGCAAGGTCACCCTCGTCGAGCTGCGTGTACTCCCGATAGAGCATGACCGTCACGGCCTGCCCCAGAATCGAGTCACCGAGAAATTCGAGGCGCTCGTTGTTGGGTATGCCGCCGTGCTCGTACGCGTACGAGCGGTGGGTGAGAGAGAGCTCAAGCAAGGCCGGGTCGATCTGCACGCCGAGAGTCGCCAGCAAGGACGAGACCTCGGGATCGACGCTCACGACTGCCGACTCAGCGAGTGCCCGCCAGGCAGATGCCGACCGAAAACACTGATGCCGCGACTCAACGGATCGGGACCCTGAATCGGGACTCCCGGCATCCGTCGGCGCGGCATCAGACGTTCGAGCACAACGAGACTAAACGTCGGCGACCTTGCGGCCCTTGTATTCCATGAACAGCGCCGTGCCGGCGGCGTCGGTGACGACCTTGGCGCGGTGCGGCAGGCTGTAGACAACTTTGCCGTTTTCCATGGTCTTGACCAGGGTGGGAGCTTCGGCCTTCCAACAGGAACGACGTGAACGGGTGTTGGAGCGTGATTGCTTGCGCTTCGGGACTGCCATGACTACTTCTCTTCTCTATCCGTTTCAGCCTGGATGTCTTCATCCGTGCCGCTGCTTTCGGAAGCTTGGAATTCCATGAGCGCGGCCCACCGGGGATCGCGCTTTTCTTCGGGTAGGAACTCAGGGGCCTCGGCAAGCCGTTCACCGGTCTCGGGGTCGAGACCTGGGCAATCCGGCCGGCAAACCGGCTGGAACGGCAGTGACAACACCACCGCATCCCTGATCAGAGGTTCAAGATCCACGTGGTCATCTTGAACTTCACTTTCATAAGCTTCGTCTAGAGAGTACGCGAAAAGCTCGTGAAACTCGACTTGGACCGGCAATTCGACGTCGATGAGGCATCTGCCGCACTCTCCGGCGGCGATTCCGGACACCTGGGCCGACACGAGGATGCCCTCGTGCAGGGTTTCGAGGCGCAGGTTCGCGATCACGGTAGAGCCGGCCTTCACGGCGACCAGGCTCTCGCCGAGGTCTCCCGGCACGACGATTTCGAGGTGCCGTTCGTGCATGGTGCCCGGGCGGTTGATCAGGTCGCGCACATCGACCTTGTACGGGGTCTTCTTGAATCTACTCACGAGGGACGATTCTACGCGTTCGCGGCTGGGCGTCCGATTCGTCGCTCGCCGGGGCGCCAGAGCGATGCCGGCAGCAGCGTCGCCCGCACCCGCAGGCGCCGGCCCGACACCGAATGGATGCCGCGGAGCACCACGTCGAGGTCGGCCACGCGTTCCGCCGCCCGCGCGGACTGCGCGTCGTCACCCGGTCGCCCGTAGTGGCTGCGCTCCGCTCCCACGAGGAGCCGGTCGAGGGCCTCGGCCGCGGCTCCCCCGCCCGGACCGGCGCCCTCCGTAACGCTCTCGGTGCCGCCTACCGAGCCGATGAGAACCCGTAGCCGGGCGGCGAGCTCGCGCGGCGTCTCGGTCTCCCGCACGAAGACGCCATGGTCCACCGCCGTGTCGCTGACCTCACGCCACGCCTCCACGGCCCCGCTCTGCCCCGACAGGAGGCCCCGGCGCCGCAGCATCCGCCGGGTCACCCGGATGAGGGCCGGCAGAAGGAGCAGCGCGAACGTCCCGAGGACGAGCAGGCCGAGACGGATGATGCCGCCGCGCGAGTCCGCGGGCGAAGAAGCGTCGGCCTGGGCGTCAGCGGCGTTCTGGCCACCGAGGTCATCGGGGCGCGGCGCGTCCGACGGGCCGGCCTGGCCGGAATCAGTCAGCGGCACGGTGACGGCATCGTCCTGCGTGTACGCAGGCACGGCGCCGCGGCCGGGCGTGGGCTCGAAGGGCACCCAGCCGACGCCCGCGAAGTAGACCTCCGTCCACGCGTGAAGGTCGTGGGTGTCGACGCTGTACCGGCCGACCCCGGCGACGGAACCCGACGCGGACAGCGACCCGGGCTGGTAGCCGATCGCGATCCGGGACGGGATGCCGATCGAGCGGGCCATCGCCGCCATCGCCGAGGAGAAGTGCACGCAGTACCCGGTCTTCACCTCGAGGAAGGTGCTGACGACGTCAATGCCGCCACCGTCATAGCCGGCCTCGACGGGAGCCTCGGTGTCGTAAGCGAAGTCGCTGCCGCGCAGGTAGTCCTGCAGGGTCCGCGCGGCCTCGTACGCGCTCGTGGTGCCGGCGGTGACCTCACGCGCGGTGTCGCCGATCAGGGCCGGAGTCTCGGCTGGCAGCCTCAGGCTGCGCCGGATCTCCGCCGGATAGGCACCCTCGGCTTTCCGCAACTGCTCCGCCGTCGGCTCCAGCGTGAGCGCGGTGACGGTGTATTCCTGGCCGCGGGTCGTGTCGCCGGGGCTCGTGATGGACCCGGTCGCCTCGTTCCAGTACCAGGCGCCGAGCAGGCCGGTCACCGAGCGGGGCGGCGCAGGGGTCGGCAGCCACCGGGCGGCCAGGTTGTCGATGCCGATGGTCGTGATCGTCTCGCTCGTCTTGATATCGGGTGAGAACCCTGGCGGCAGGTCGATGTCGTCGACGGCGTTCGCGCGGCTCCCGGGCGCCTCCCCGGCGGTCCAGTTGCGGCCCGAGAATTCATCGAGTGTCAGCAGCCGAAGGTAGGGCGGCCGAGTCGCCGTGGTGCGGAAGTGCAGCACCGGTTCGGCGTCCGGCCGGCGCAGGTCCTGACCGAGGTTGATCATGGGGCTGACACCGTTGGCGAACAGCAGGCTGCTGCCCGGGCGCGCGCGCGTGAGGCTGCCCCCAGGCAAGACGGGCGTGGCGACGCTGACCACGATTGCCGCCACTATCGCGACGCTGCCCACGACGACCGCTCCCTTAAAAGAGCCGGGCACGTGGCGCCGCCCGGGCGCGACCGTGCCGGGCCCCGCTGCGGCCGGCGGGCCGGGCAGGCTGCCGGCTCGGCGCATCCGGATCTCGACATGGAGGAGCAGGAGGTAGGTGGCGGCCGTGAGCACGAGGGCCTCCAGGTTGGCCTCGTGGCCGAGGGCAAGCCCCGGCACGAGCAGCGGCACCAGCACGGGCAGTCCGGCGAGCGCGGGCACGCGCAGGATGACCGCGAGCGTGTCGATCAGGATCGCGATCACGCCGGCGCCGGCGCTGAGCAGGAACAGGATGCCGGCGGTCGCCTCGGCCGGCGTCGATTGCTGCTCGATGGAGACCGCCCCGGAGAGCGCCAGATCGCGGAACCGGTCGATCGTCTCCCCGGTCGGGATCAGCCAGAGCCAGCCGCTTCCGGCGCCGAAGAGCAGCGTCAGGACCGCCACAAGAACCCCTAATCCAGCGAGCGACCCGAGGAAGACGGGCAGCCCGGCGCGGCGGAACCCGGCGGAACCGAGCAGGACGCCGGCGGCCGTGAACGTCATCAGCCACCACCAGCCCGTGTCCTCGAGCAGCGGCCCGAGGCCGGCGTCGGCCACGACCAACAGCAATAGGAGTGCGAACGCGAGGGGCCACTCCGCCCGCTTGAGTCGGGCCGCGCGGGCGGAGGGGTCGCGCCAGGCGGTGCGAGTGCCCTGGTCGGGAGCGGCCTGGTCGGGAGCGACCCGGTCAGACGGCGTCATTCAGGGGCCTCCTCGCGCCGATAAAGTCCTCCCAGGCACGGGGGATGTCCGGGGTCTGGTGCACGGGGATGCAGCGCCAGCCGGCCTCGCGTAGCCGGCGCACGGCATCCGTTCGCACCGTGGGCAGCACGAACGCCACCGCGGGGCGGCTCTGGGACACGAGGTCGGCGAGCTCGGCCAGATCCCGGTCGTCGACGGCGACGAGCACCGCGAAGGTCGGCAGCAGCCCGCCGGGCACCACGAGCGTGCTGAGTTTCGCGGCGGTCCCGGACTCGGGCGTACTTGGTTCGACGGATGCCGGGGGTCCGGGCTTCACTGCGGGGCCGCCGAACGTGTACGTCTGTTCTGCTGCGTCCTCGGCGGTCTCCGCCGGGTCGGGCGGGTCCGCCGGCTTGACCCCGGCCAGCCCTTCGAGCAGCAGCGCGACTCCGCCCGGCGGCAGGAAGACGGTGGGAGGGTCGCCGCGCAGGCCGCCGCGGCCGCCGGCTCGCCCCGGGGTGGCGTTCGCCTGACCCGGGCTCGCCAGCCTGCCGGACGAGCCCGAGCTGGGACTGGACAGGCTCGGTCCGGACAGGCTCGGTCCGGACTGGCTCGGTCCGGACAGGCTCGGTCCGGACAGGCTCGGTCCCAGCGCAACCAGGTCGAGCCGGTAGCCGGCCGCCAGCAGGTGCACCCCCACGGATGCCGCGAGCTCGACGGCCACCTCGAACGCCTGCTCGAGGCGCGGCCCGCCGAGATCGGTGCCGCTGTCGGCACCGGCACCAGTGTCGGCACCGACGACGGTCGGGCGGCCGCGGCCGCCGCGCAGCGCGGTGTCAAGCACGAGTCGGGCTCCGGGGTTGCTCTGCTCTTCCTCCTGCCGCACCATGATCGCGCCCAGGCGGGCCGTGGCCGGCCAGTTCACGCGGCGCAGCGGGTCGCCCGGCCGGTACTCGCGCGCGATCAAGGGGTCTGCGTTGTGGTTCAGGTGCCGGAGCCGCTCCGGAACGTCGCCGTCGTTCAGGGTGCCGGTGAGGCCCCGGCCGGCCAGGGCGGTCACCCGGGGCGTCACCGCCAGGTCGTGCGGCTCCCCCACGGCCCACTCGCCCGAGGCAAGGCCGAAGGGATCCGAACGCCTGATCAGCACCGGGCCCGTTGCGTAGAGACCCCGCCGGGGCAAGCTGAACCGGTACTCGAACCTCACGCTGTCTGCACCGGTGTCCGGGCCGCCCTCGTAGCGGTCGAGGGCCGGCAGCGGCGTTCCGGCCGGCACGGTCAGTCCGGCGTCGCCGGCGTCCCGCCCCCGCACGGTGTCCCGCAGATGCAGGCCCGCCAGGGGCCGGGGGGAAAGGTTCCGCACCCCGAGCCCCACGACGACCTCGCCGCCGGCCGGCACGACCGGTGGGCGCAGCATCCGGGTGACGCGCAGGCGCACCCGATGGATCGAGACGTACCCGAGGGCGGCGACTGGGATGGCCAAAAGCACACCGGCGATGAACAGAAGGTCGCGCTGGTTCGTCAGCAGGGCGAGCAGCAGAAGGCCGGCTCCCGCGGCGAGGAACATCCCGCCTCGAAGGGTGAGCCGGGGAAACCGGACGCGCCGCTGCTTCGCCGGCATGGCGTCAGGGATGCCCGGTGGCACCGACGGGAACGGGGGTGGCCGTCACGATCCGGCGAACGATGTCGTCGACCACCGGGCCGCTGTCCTGATGGTGGCCGAGCACCCGGCTGCTCGCCACGAGGCGGTGCCCGAGCACGGCGACGGCGAGAGAGTCGATGTCGTCGGGCAGCACATAGTCCCGGCCGTGCAGCGCCGCCTGGGCCTTGGCCGCCCGGATCAGCTGCAGTGTGGCACGGGGGCTGGCGCCCAGGCGCAGGTCGCGGTCGTCGCGGGTGGCCCGCACCAGGCTGACCGTGTACTCCTTCACCGCGGGAGAGGCGAACACCCGCTGTACGGCCGTCATCATTCCGCGCAGCTGGGCGCCGGAGACGACCGCCTCGATGCCGGCCAGCGGGCTCGACGTGTCGCGGGCATCCAGCATCATCAGCTCGGACTCGGTGTCGGGGTACCCCATCGAGATGCGCGCCATGAACCGGTCCCGCTGGGCTTCGGGAAGCGCATAGGTGCCCTCCATCTCGATCGGGTTCTGGGTGGCCACGACCGTGAAGGGCAGCGGCAGCAGATAGGTGGAGCCGTCGACGGTGACCTGGCGTTCCTCCATGCATTCCAGCAGCGCGGACTGGGTCTTCGGGCTCGCCCGGTTGATCTCGTCCCCGATCACGATGTTCGCGAAGATGGCGCCAGGCTTGAACTCGAATCGGCGGTCCACCTGGTTGAACACCGACACGCCCGTCACGTCGGAGGGCAGCAGGTCGGGGGTGAACTGGACGCGGCTGACCGTGCAGTGCACGGACTTGGCCAGCGCCTTGGCCAGCATGGTCTTGCCGACGCCGGGAACGTCCTCGATCAGAAGGTGCCCCTGGGCCAGCAGCACCGTGAGAGCCGTCGTGACGGCCGTGTGCTTGCCGTCGATGACGGTTTCCACATTGCGGATGATCGCACGCGCCGCAGCCTCGACGGCCGGAAGGTCCATCAGGGTCTCGTCGTCCGTGTCGGCGACAGGGCCGCCCGCGTTCCCGGCGAGCGCCGGAACGGAAACCGAGCGCACGGGCGACGTATTCACACGCGTGTCTTCTGCAGGAACGCCGCCACGGCCGGCGGCACATACGGGGTGATATCGCCGCCGAGCGCGGCGACCTGGCGCACCAGGGAACTGGACACGTGGGCGTTGGCCGGGTCCGGCAGCAGGAAGATCGTTTCCACGGCGGCGAGGTTGCGGTTCACGATCGCCATTGGGGTCTCGTAGGCCACGTCCACCTGTGAGCGGATGCCCTTGATCAGCACGCTTGCGCCGACCTCCGTGCAGTATTCGACGAGCAGCCCCATGCCCCAGGAGGCCACCACGATGTTGCCCGGCAGCCCGGCGTCCAGGATGGACCGCTGCAGCAGGGAAACCCGCTGGCTGATCGGCAGCAGAGCCGTCTTGCCGGGGTTGTGCACGACGAGCACGTGCAGTTCGTCGAAGAGACCGGACGCCCGTTCAATCACGTCGAGATGACCCCGCGTGACGGGGTCGAATGAACCGGGGACGACGGCGATCCTGCGCATAGCGATCACCCTAGCCCCAGTGCGTGAACGGTGCCTGAGCGCGCTCCGATCCTGCTGTCAGGACTTGGTGAGCGAGGCCCGCTCCGCGTCGTCGAGGCGCCGCCGCACCGCCTCCCGCAACGCCGGGACCGATTCGAGGTGCGGGTCGTGCTCGCTCAGGCGCTGCGCATAGCCTCTGGCCTCCCCGATCAGGTCGCCGTCGGTCGCCACCCTCAGCAGACGCAGCGAAGAGCGGCCCCCGGACTGGTTGCTGCCGAGCACATCGCCCTCCCGGCGCAGCTCCAGGTCGACCTGGGCCAACTCGAACCCGTCGAGGGTGGCAGCGACAGCCTCGACTCGCTCGCGCGCGATGGTTTCGGCCTCCGCGCTCGTGACCAGGAGACAGAGCCCCGGCACGCCGCCGCGGCCCACCCGGCCGCGCAGCTGGTGCAGTTGCGAGACGCCGAACCGGTCGGCGTCCAGCACCACCATGGCGGAGGCGTTGGGCACGTCGACGCCAACCTCGATGACGGTCGTCGCCACGAGCACGTCGATCTCACCGGCCGCGAACGCGCGCATGGCCACGTCTTTCTCTTCGCTGGTCATGCGCCCGTGCAGCGGTTCGATGCGGGCAGAGGCCAGGGCCGGGTTACGACGCAGTTCGGCGAGCACCATTTCGACGGATGCCGGCGCTGCAGCCTCGGGATCGACCTCCGCGCCCTCCTCGAGCTGTTTCGGGGCGATGGCCGGGCACACCACGAAACCCTGGCGGCCCTGAGCGAGCTCCTCCGCCAGCCGGGTCCACACCCGGGTGACCCAGCCGGGCTTCTCGAACACAGGCACGACGAACGTCTCGATGCCCTGCCGCCCCTCCGGCAGCTCCGCGATCGTGCTCACGTCGAGGTCGCCGAACACGGTCATGGCCACGGTGCGCGGGATCGGGGTGGCGGTAAGCACCAGCACGTGCGGCGGCACGGCCCCCTTCAGCCGCAGCGCCTCGCGCTGGTCCACGCCGAACCGGTGCTGCTCGTCGACGACGACCAGTCCGAGGTCGAAGAACGTGACCTTGTCGCCGAGCAGCGCATGCGTGCCGATCACGATCTTGGCCTGTCCGGACACCACTCGGAGCAGCGCCTTGCGGCGCTCTGCCACCGGCAGCTGCCCGGTGAGCAGGGTGGGCATCAGCGTGCCCGCCAGCTCGGGGCCGAGCGACCGCACGATCGTGCGCAGGTGCTGGGCCGCCAGAACCTCGGTGGGAGCGAGGAAAGCCGATTGGCCGCCCGTGTCGGCGACGGTGAGCATGGCCCGCAGGGCCACGACGGTCTTGCCGGAGCCGACCTCACCCTGCAGCAGCCGGTTCATCGGGTGGGTCTCGATAAGGTCGGCGGAGATCTCCGTGGCCACGCCCTGCTGGTCCGCGGTGAGGCTGAAGGGCAGGCCGGCGTCGAAGCGCTCGAGCAGGCCGCCGGACGACGCCACTCGCGGGGTGGAGTGCTGCTGCCGGGCGGTGAGCCGCTGCTGCACCAGGGCGCTCTGCAGCACGAAGGCCTCGGTGAACCGCAGGGTGTCCCTCGCGCGGCGCCAGTCCGCATCGGTTTCCGGGCGGTGGATCAGCTCGAAGGCCCGGCCCTGCGGCAGCAGCCCGCGCTCGGCGCGCAGCCCCGGCGGGATCGGGTCGGGCACCGGGCCCACGCTGTCCAGCAGGATCGCGATGGACTGCGCGACCTGCCAGCTGGCCACGGTGTTGGTGGCCGGGTAGATCGCGACGGGCTGCTCGATCCAGAGTTTGGCGGCCGCGGCATCCGTGGGCATCTCGGGTTCGTCGTCGGCGCCGGGGCCGAAGAGCTTGTAGGTCGGGTGCGTGAGCTGCAGGTGGCCCCGGTAGTCGGTGACCTTCCCCGCGAACATTCCGCGCATGCCGGGTTGGAGCTGCCTGGCCCGCCAGGACTGGTTGAACCAGGTGAGACTGAGGATGCCGCGGCCGTCGGAGATCTTCACCTCGACGATCGACCCCTTGCGGGCTTTCATCGGGCGTTCCTCGACCGAGCGGATCTCCGCCACAATGGTCACGTTCTCGTCGAGCGGCAGCAGGCTGATCGACGAGAGCTCGCCGCGGCGGGCGTAGCGGCGCGGGTAGTGGCTGAGCAGATCGCCCACGGTGTGCGAGCCGAAGGCCTTGCCCAGGGCGACGGCCGTTTTGCCGCCGACCACGGTGGCCAGCTTGCTGTCGAGGGTCACCGGGGCGAGAGTCTCCCCAGCCTCCGAATCGGTCATGTCTCGATCGTAGGCGGCACGTGCGACATGCGGCACCGGGTTGGCGCGGGTGCGCCGCGAGCTCGGCCGCCGACGGGCGATAAACTCGACGGGTTATGACGCGAATCGTCGCCGGGTTTGCCGGTTCCCTGCCCCTGGCGGTGCCCAAGACCGGCACCCGCCCCACCAGCGACCGCGTTCGGGAGGCGATCTTCTCCGCCCTCGACGCGCGCGACATCATCCGTGGCGCTCGGGTTCTCGATCTGTACGCCGGATCGGGCGGGCTCGGCCTGGAGGCGGCCAGCCGGGGAGCGCGCATCGTGACCCTGGTCGAGAACAACTTCGGCGCCGCGCAGATGTGCCGGAAGAACACCGAGGCCGTGCTGCGGGCGGCACCGGGGCGGGGCGCCCCGAAGATCAAGGTGAGCAGCCAGGCCGTGCAGTCGTTCCTCGCGGCCACCGGCGAAGGGTTCGACCTGGTCTTCATCGACCCGCCCTACGACCTGGCCGAGACCGAGCTCGGCCACAACCTTGCCGCCCTGGCGCCGCTGCTCGACCCGGGCGCACTCGTCATCGTGGAGCGCAGTTCGCGCTCCCCCGAACCGGTCTGGGGAGCGGGCCTCGGATCCGACCGGCGCAAGGACTACGGCGACACGACCGTCTGGTACGCCTCCCCCGTGCTGCCGGCGGCCTGAGGCGCTCTCAGGCGACGGCGCCGTCCCAGCCGCGGTAGGGGTCCCAACCGGCCTGGTCGTGGGGGCGGCCGTCCACCAGGACCGAGCCTGCGGCATCCGTCACCACGCCGACGGCGCGGAAGCCGGCGGGCAGCACGGCGCCCGGCGGGAAAGTGGCCAGCAGGCCGTGGTCCTCGCCGCCGCCGAGGGAACGCTCGACATTCTCGCCGAGGGCCGACCGGGCGAAGTCGATGCCCACGCCGCTGGCCCGGGCGAGGCGCCCGGCGTCGATGGCGAGTCCGTCGGACACGTCCAGCATCGCGGTCGCGCCGGCGCCGGCGGCGGCCGGACCTCGGTCGATGGGCGGCACCGGTGCGAGCTGCGCGGCGACCGCCTCAGGATGCTGCGCCCGCAGTGCATCCGCCAGCGCAGCATCCGGAACACCGTTTTCGTCCACGGCGAGACGGAAGAGCAGGTCCAGGCCTCGGGCGGCCTCACCGAGGCGCCCGGCCAGGACCACGACGTCGCCTGGCCGCGCCCCGGAGCGCAGCACGGGCTCGCGTCCCTCGAGGTCGCCGAAGGCTGTCACAGCGAGCGTGAGGGCGTCGGACGCGGACAGGTCGCCGCCGACGACGCCGCAGCCGGGGGCCAGCGCCTCGCAGCAGTCGCGCAACCCGTCGGCGATGCCCTCGATCACCGTGATCGGCGTCGACGGCGGGGCGGCGATCGCCACCACCAGTGCGGTGGGACGGGCCCCCATGGCGGCGACGTCGGACAGGTTCGTCGCGGCGGCCTTCCAGCCGAGGTCGTGCGGGGACGACCAGGCGAGCCGGAAATCCGGACCCTGGATCATCATGTCCGTGGTGACGACGTAGCGCCCGTCCGGGGCCCGCATCACGGCGGCGTCGTCGCCGGGGCCGAGGAGCTGGGCCGCGGAGCCCGGCAGTCGCGGGAAGATCCGAGCGAGCACCTCCCCTTCGCTCAGGTCGGCCAGCGTCGCACTCATGGGGAACATCGCGCCCGCAGCATTCGTCATGCTTCAAACGGTAGCCTGAATGCAATGACTCCCCGCATCCGTTTCCTCCACACCGGCCTCGCGCTCACGCTCGTCGCCGGTACCGTGCTCCTCACCGGCTGCACGGCGGTCGTGCCGCTGGAACCGGCCGCGGATGCCGTCAATCCCACCTGCGCCGACCTCATCGTTCGCCTTCCGACCTCGGTGGCCTCGCTTCCGGAACGTGAGACGAACGCCCAGGCCACGGGCGCGTGGGGCACCCCGAGCGCGGTCCTGTTGCACTGCGGCGTTGCCGTTCCCCCACCGACGACGCTCCCCTGCCTCACGGTCAACGGCATCGACTGGATCGAAGACGACTCGGATGCCCCGCTCTACCGCTACACCACCTACGGCCGCGACCCGGCAACCGAACTGGTCATCGACTCGGACAAGGTCAGCGGGTCCACGGTGCTCGTAGACCTGGCGCAGGCCGTGGGTAACATCCCCGCGACGGGCCAGTGCCTCGGCGCCGCGGACCTGCTGCTGCCGACCGACGGCGAGACGGTGGCGCCCGCTCCATAGCCCGCCACCCCGCCGGCCTGCTGCCCCGAGTCGACAGCTTTAGGGGTTGCGGCCGCACGGACGAGTGCGGGTACGGAGTTGTCAAGTGTTACGTCTCATTTCGTTACGCCGCGACGTCTGGGAGCAGCGCCGCCGGCCGGCCCGTAACGTCGCCGGGGAGTCGCCGTCACACGGCGTGCGGCCTCTGATGGACGGGGACACGACATGCTTCTCACCGGACTCGGCCTGGGCGTCGCCCTGGGCTTCACCATGCAGCGGGGCAGGTTCTGCGTCACCGGCGCGTTCCGAGACCTGTGGCTCACGGGCAGCACCCGCTGGCTGACGGCCTTTCTGATCGTCATCGCCGTGCAGAGTGTGGGAGTCTTCGCCCTCGACGCTGCCGGTGTGATCACCCTCGACCCCCAGCCCTTCGCCTGGCTGGCCACGATCATCGGTGCGTTCATCTTCGGGTTCGCCATCGTGCTGGCCGGCGGATGCGCCACGGGCACCTACTACCGCGCCGGCGAGGGTCTGGTGGGCAGCTGGTTCGCCCTGATCTTCTACGCCCTCTTCTCCGCCATCTCGAAGACGGGCGCGCTGTCCGCTCCGGTCGCGGCGCTGCGCGGTATCACCGTGGAGGCCTCCACCATCCACGGAGTCCTCGGCATCTCACCGTGGGTGCTGGTCGCGGTGCTCGTCACCGGCGTCGGCCTGCTCGCCCGGCACCACCTGCGGCTGCGGTCGTCCCTGCCGGTCGCGTCGCTCCCGGCCCGCACGAGCGGCATCCGGCATCTCCTGTTCGAGAAGAAATGGGGCGCGTTCACCACCGCCCTGATCATCGCGCCGCTCGCCATCCTCGCCTGGCCGCTCAGCTGGGCAACCGGGCGCGAGTCCGGGCTCGGTATCACCGGGCCGTCCTCGAACATCGTCAACTACCTCGTGCGCGGCAATCCCCAGTTGATCGACTGGGGAGTGTACCTGGTGATCGGCATCCTGCTCGGCTCGGTCATCGCAGCCAAGGGCAGCGGCGAGTTCCGGGTGCGACTGCCCGATGTCACCACCACCATCCGCAGCATCCTCGGCGGGGTGCTGATGGGCGTCGGAGCCAGCCTGGCCGGCGGATGCACCATCGGCAACGGCATGGTCGACACCGCCACCTTCGGCCTCCAGGGCTGGGTGGCGCTGGTGTTCATGATCATCGGCACCGGCGCCGCGACGCGCCTCTTCATCACCGGGTCCGCGCGGGTAGGGGTCTCCCCCGCTCGCGTTCCGGCCAACCAGTAGCAACCCCGTAGCCAACCAGGAGAAAGAAGCCCGACATGGCACAGTACGTACTTGAGACCGACGGTCAGGTCTGCCCGTTCCCGCTCGTGGAGGCCGGAGCCGCAATCGAGAAGCTCGACCTCGGCGACGAGCTCACCATCAACTTCGACTGCACGCAAGCGACGGACGCCCTGCCACGCTGGGCGGCGGAGAGCGGCTACCCGGTCACGCACTTCGATCGCGTCGGGGACGCCCACTGGACCATCACGGTGCAGAAGGCCTGATCGCCGCGCCGGGCGCGCGGCTGGGCGGCTAGACCGCCAGGTGCAGCGCGGCCGACGCGGCGCGGTGGGCGATCGCCACCTCGATCAGCTCATCAATCAACTGCGGGTAGGTGAAGCCACTGGCCAGCCAGCAGCTCGGGAACATCGAGATGGGGGTGAACCCGGGCATGGTGTTGATCTCGTTGATCACCCAGCCGTCATCGGTGAGGAAGAAGTCCACCCGCGCCAGGCCGGCGCCATCGATCGCGTCGAACGCGCGGATGGCCAGGGCCTGTATCTGGGCGAGTTCCTCGGAGGTGAGGTCGGCCGGGCAGACCAGGTCGATGCCGGACGCACCGAGGTACTTGGCGGCAAAGTCGTAGAAGTCCCGCCCGGTGACCCGCACCTCGCCGGCGACGGATGCCCGCGTCGGCTCCCCAGGACGCCCCTGCAGCACCGCGATCTCGAGTTCGCGTCCGCGCAACCCGGCCTCGATCAGAACCTTGCTGTCCTCGAGCAGAGCAACCCGCATCGCCTCGGCGAGCTGGTCCAGGGTCGACACCCGACTCACGCCCACGCTCGACCCTGCCCGAGCCGGCTTCACGAACACGGGCAGCCCGAGCTCCTCGGCCGCCGCGAACGCCATCCCGGGAGCCTCGGCCCAATCGCCGGCGGTGATGGTCCGCCACGGGGCGACCGGGAGGGCAGCCTGCTGGAAGACGGTCTTGGTGAAGTGCTTGTCCATTCCGAGCGCCGACGCGAGCACGCCTGAGCCCACGTAGGGCAGCCCGACGAGTTCGAGCAGCCCCTGCACGGTGCCGTCCTCGCCGAACGGGCCGTGCAGGATCGGGAAGACCAGGTCGACGTTGCCGAGCGAACGGTAGCCGGCGCCGTCACTGACGGTCAACTGGCGGCTGAGGCTGCTCTCCGGCCAGCGGATGCGGGTGCCGTTGTCGAAGACCTCCGGCAGTTCGTCCGCGTCCAATGTGAACCGGGCCGGGTCATCCGCTTCGAGCACGAAGGCTCCGTCGCGGGTGATGCCGACCGGAATGACGTGGTAGCGGTCGCGGTCAATCGCCGCCAGGACGCCGCCCGCTGTGGCGCAACTGATCGAATGTTCGCTTGACCGACCCCCAAAGAGCAGCGCCACCGTGAGCTTGTTCGTCATCAATCGTCCTTTCGCCCTGCGGCTCCGCTGAGTCCGTGGTCAGGTGCGGGGCGAGATCCCGCGGTTTCAGAGTACCGGCCAGCACCTGGCGGACCTGCTCAACGATGGGCATGTCCACCCCCTTGGCGCGGGCGAGATCGAGAATCGGTCCGACGGACGCAAGACCCTCGGTGGTCTGCTGCATCTGCTTGACGACGTCGTTGATGCCGTAGCCCTGGCCGAGGAGCCGGCCGGCGGTGTTGTTGCGCGACAGCGGCGACTGGCAGGTCGCGATCAGGTCGCCCAGGCCGGCCAGGCCAGCCAGCGTTTCCGGATGCGCGCCGTAGGCCACCGCGAAATCGGTCATCTCCACGAGGCCGCGGGTGATGATCGACGCCTTCGTGTTCTCCCCGTAGCCGACGCCGTCGACGATGCCGATGGCCACGGCGATGAGGTTCTTCAGCACGCCGCCGAATTCGGTGCCGATGACATCCGTGTTGACGTAGGAGCGGAAGTAGCGGTTGCGGGCCAGCATGGCAACGGCCTGCGCGGTCTCGAGGCTGTTCGAGGAGACCACGGCCGCCGTCGGCTGTTCCTTGGCGATTTCCAGGGCCAGGTTGGGTCCGGAGATCGCCGCGATCAGGTCGGGGTTGATCGGCAGGATCTCGGCGATGATCTGACTCATGCGCAGGCCGGACCCGCGCTCGACGCCCTTCATCAGCGACACCACGATGGCGCCGGGAGCCAGGAACGGCTCGGCCAGGATCAGGTTCTCGCGCAGCGACTGGCTCGGCACCGATACGAACACCTGCTCGGCGCCGGCGAGGGCCAGGTCGAGCCTCGCGGTGGCCCGCAGGCCCTCCGGCAGGTTGATGCCGGGCAGGTAGTCGCTGTTGCGCCGGGCCTCGGTGATCTCGCGGGCGAGCTCGGGACGGCGGGCCCACAGCACGACGTCGGCCCCGCCGTCGGCCAGGATCTTGGCGAACGTGGTGCCCCAGCTGCCGGCGCCGAGAACGGCCACCCGTTTGCCTGGCTGAACCTTAGGCTTCAAAACGGCCGGTCTCTTTCTGATCGTGTTCGGTCGGGTTCCAGCGCTTGGACGGCGCCGTCTCGCCCCGAAGATCTTCGAGCAACTGGGTGATGGCGGCCATGACGAGCGTGGTGGCCTCGTTGAGCGTCGCCGGGTCGAGGTTGCGGCCCCGGAACTGCGCCAGGTCGAGCGGGTCACCGATCTTGACCAGCACGGTCTTGCGCGGGAATAGGCTCAGGCGCTTCGAGTAGCGCGGCATGATCGCCTGCGCTCCCCAGTGGGCCACCGGCACGATCGGGATACCCTGCTCGAGAGCGATCCGCACGGCGCCGGTCTTGCCACGCATCGGCCACAGCGCGGGGTCCCGGGTCAGCGACCCCTCCGGGTAGACGACGACCATCTGGCCACGTTCGACCAGTCGCTCGGCCGCCTTCACGGGCTCGCTGCCGCGCACGCTGCCGCCGCGCTGCACCGGGATCTGTCCCGACTTGTGCAGCAGCCACCCGATCACCGGGATTTTGAAGACGGATGCCTTCGCCATGAACCGGGGCGCGCGCCCCATATTCCAGCTCAGCACCCCCATCAGAAGCGGGTCGATCTCGCTGAAGTGGTTGGGCGCCATCACGAACGCCCCCGAACGGGGGAACTTCGCGGCGTCGGTGACTTTGTACCGCACGGCGAGATTGATCACCGGAAGGATCATCATCGCCAGCACCCAGAACACGGATGGCCGCCGGGTCTCCGAACGCTCCCGCCCGGGGTTCACGACGTCACGGGAGATGTGGGTCTGGGGCGTTGGATCGGACACGGACGCTGGATCGGATGCTGGCACAGCCCCATTATCCTTCGAGATCGAAGTCAGCCCCCAACAGTTGAAGCTTGGTGATGAAGTTCTCGTAGCCGCGGCTGATGATTCCGACGTTGCTGACGGTGGAGGTTCCCTTCGCGGTCAGCGCCGCGATCAGGTGGCTGAAGCCACCACGCAAATCGGGAACCTCGATGTCGGCGCCGGTCAGTTTCGTCGGCCCGGTGATCACGGCCGAATGGTTGAAGTTGCGCTGGCCGAACCGGCAGGGGTGCCCGCCGAGGCATTCCCGGTGGATTTGGATGGTGGCGCCCATCTCGACGAGAGCGTCCACGAAGCCGAAGCGCTGCTCGTAGACGGTCTCGTGCACGATCGAGACGCCGTGCGCGTGGGTCAAGGCGATCACGAGCGGCTGCTGCCAATCCGTCATGAAGCCGGGGTGCACATCCGTCTCGATGATGACGGGCTTGAGGTCGCCGCCCGGGTGGTAAAAACGGATGCCGTCGTCTTCGATGTCAAACGCCCCACCGACCTTGCGGAACACGTTCAGGAACGTCAACATCTCGGGCTGGCGCGCGCCGCCGACGAAGATGTCGCCGTCGGTGGCCAGGGCCGCTGCCGCCCAGCTGGCCGCCTCGTTCCGGTCGAACAGGGCGCGGTGGTTGTAGCCCTCGAGGCGCTCGACGCCCTCGATCCGGATCACCCGGTCGGTGTCGACCGTGATGATGGCGCCCATCTTCTGCAGAATGTTGATGAGATCCATGATCTCGGGCTCGATCGCCGCGCCCTTGAGCTCGGTGATGCCCTCCGCGCGCACGGCGGTCAGGAGTACCTGCTCGGTCGCGCCGACGCTCGGGTAGGGCAGGGACACCTTGGTGCCCTTGAGCCCGTTGGGCGCGGACATCCGGATGCCGTTGGGCTGCTTCTCGACGACGGCGCCGAACTTGCGCAGCACGTCCAGGTGGTAGTCGATCGGGCGGTCGCCGATGCGGCAGCCGCCGAGATCGGGGATGAACGCCTCCCCGAGGCGGTGCAGCAGAGGGCCGCAGAACAGGATCGGGATGCGCGAGGAACCGGCGTGCGCGTCGATCGCCGCGAAATGCGCGCTCTCGACGTCGACCGGGTCGAGCAGCAGTTCGCCGGGCTCGGCGCCGTCGGTGACCTTGACGCCGTGCACTTCGAGCAGCTGGCGCACGATGCGCACGTCGCTGATGTTCGGCACGTTCTTGAGCGTGCTGGGACTCTCACCGAGAAGGGCCGCGACCATGGCCTTGGTGACCAGGTTCTTCGCGCCTTTAAGTTCGATCCGGCCGACCAGGGGGATGCCGCCGCGGATGGTGATCCGGTCGCCCTGCAGCCCGACGGCCGCGCCCCAGTTCTGGGCGTTCTCGCGGTTCTGCGCGTCCGACCGGTTCTGGTCGTCTTCACGGTCCTGGGTGATTTCGCTGATGGTGCTCACAAACGTACCTGCCTTGCGGGGAGAGTGCGGGGCCGCCATGGCTCCCGGTGGGATTCGAATTCTGCGATCCGCGCTTCATCGCGCAGTGTGAGGCCGATGTCGTCGAGGCCCTCGAGGAGGCGCCACCGGGTATAGTCATCGATCTCGAACGGAACGGTGAGGCCGCCCACGCGGGCGGTCCTCGACACGAGGTCGACCGTCAGTTCGACTCCGGGACAGGCCTCGATGATGTCCCACAGGCGCTGGGCGTCGGCCTCGGAGATCTGGCCGGCGAGCAGACCCTGCTTGCCGGAGTTGCCGCGGAAGATGTCGCCGAAGCGGGGGCTGAGGACCACGTCGAAGCCGTAGTCGCGTAGCGCCCAGACGGCGTGCTCCCGCGAGGAGCCGGTGCCGAAGTCGGCGCCGGCCACGAGCACGCGGGCACCCTCGTAGGCCGGATTGTTGAGTACGAAGTCGGGGTCGGCGCGCCAGCGGGCGAAGAGGGCGTCTTCGAAGCCGGTCTTGGTGACGCGCTTGAGGTAGACGGCGGGAATGATCTGGTCGGTGTCGACGTTGGAGCGGCGCAGTGGAAGCGCGATGCCCGTGACGGTTGTGAACTTTTCCATTACTTACTCGTCTCCATCCTGGACCAGGTCCCACGGGCTCGACAGCGTACCGCGGATAGCGGTCGCCGCCGCGACCAGCGGGGAGACGAGGTGCGTGCGCCCGCCCTTGCCCTGACGGCCCTCGAAATTGCGGTTGCTCGTGGAAGCGCACCGCTCGCCGGGAGCGAGCTGGTCGGGGTTCATGCCGAGGCACATCGAACAGCCGGCGAAGCGCCATTCGGCGCCGAAGTCGGTGAAGATCTTATCGAGGCCCTCCGCCTCGGCCTCGATGCGCACCCGCGCAGAACCGGGCACCACCAGCATCCGCACGCCGGGGGCCAGGCTATGGCCCTGGATGATGTTGGCGGCGGCGCGCAGGTCCTCGACCCGGCTGTTGGTGCAGGAGCCGAGGAAGACGGTGTCTACCCGGATCTCCTTCATCGGGGTGCCAGCCGCCAGGTCCATGTACTCGAGGGCGCGTTCGGCGGCCGAGCGCTCGTTGGCGTCGATGATTCCGGACGGGTCCGGCACGGTATCGCTCAGGGACACGCCCTGCCCGGGGTTGGTGCCCCAGGTCACGAAGGGTTCGAGAGTGTCGGCGTCGAGCAGCACCTCGGCGTCGAACACAGCGCCGTCGTCGGTGGCGAGGGTGTCCCAGTAGCCGACCGCGTCGAGCCAATCCTGGCCTTCCGGGGCGTGTGCGCGACCCTGAAGGTAGTCGTAGGTGATCGCATCCGGGGCCACCATGCCCGCGCGGGCGCCGGCCTCGATCGACATGTTGCAGATGGTCATGCGACCCTCCATGGAGAGGGCGCGGATGGCGCTGCCGCGGTATTCGAGCACGTAGCCCTGGCCACCGCCGGTACCGATCTTCGCGATCACGGCGAGGATGATGTCCTTGGCCGTCACGCCGGGGCGGAGAGTGCCGTCGACGGTGATCGCCATGGTCTTGAAGGGTGTCAGGGGCAGAGTCTGGGTGGCCATCACGTGCTCTACCTCGCTTGTGCCGATGCCGAGCGCCATGGCCCCGAAGGCGCCGTGGGTGGAGGTATGGGAGTCGCCGCAGACGACGGTGATGCCCGGCTGGGTCAGGCCCAGCTGCGGTCCGACGACGTGCACGATGCCCTGCTCGATGTCGCCGAGCGAGTGCAGGCGAATGCCGAATTCCTCGCAGTTGCGCCGCAACGTCTCGATCTGGGTGCGGCTGGTGAGGTCGGCGATGGGCTGGTCGATCGCCAGGGTCGGCGTGTTGTGGTCTTCCGTGGCGATGGTGAGATCGGGGCGGCGCAGAGGGCGTCCGGCCAGGCGCAGCCCGTCGAAGGCCTGCGGGCTGGTGACCTCGTGCACGAGGTGCAGGTCGATGTAGATCAGGTCGGGCGTGCCGTCTTCGCCCTTGGCGACGAGGTGTTTGTCCCAAACCTTTTCGGCCAGAGTACGCGGACGTTCTTCCAGCAGTGGTGCGTCAGTCATGTGTGTGTGCGTCTTCCTCAACGATGGGTATGCAGCCAACCAGAAACTCCACGACGAGAGAGGCCTCAGAACTGGGACTCGTCGCGGCAGGGAAGAGAGAGTCGACGCAGCAGCACCCTGACAGGCTAACACTGTGCGTGTGCGAGCTTTGCCTGACGCCCCTCATTCGAGGGTGCTTTCCTCTGTGTCCACGACGCCACTCTATCTGTGGCGCGCTGCTTCGCCCGTGTCGGCGGTGTCGTCCTGCTCAGGGTTGCCCAGTTCCGACTCCACATAGACGACCGTCACGTTGTCGTGTCCGCCGCGGGCCAGAGCAGCGTCGACGAGCACGTCTGCGCGGGACCGGCTGGGCAAGCTATCACCGTCATAGGATGCCAGGATCTTCGCGATCTCGGCCGCGCCGAGTTCCTTGGTCAGTCCGTCGGAGCAGATCAGGAACGCGTGCCGCCCGGACGCCGGTAGCAGCCACACGTCGGCGTCCACGGACTCGTCGGCGCCGATCGCGCGGGTGATCACGTTGCGTTCCGGATGCTGCTCCGCCTCGTCACTGGAAATGAGACCCGCGTCGACCATCTCCTGCACAGCGGAATGGTCGACGCTCAGCTGCGCCAACGTGTGCCCGTCCCAGGTGTAGACCCGCGAGTCGCCGACGTTGAAGGCCATCCAGTGGAAGCCGACGTCGTCGCCGGCGTCGACGAACGCGATGCCCGACAGCGTCGTGCCGGACACCGCGGTGCCGTAGTCGTCGACGGCGCTGAGGTCGCGCACCGCATCGTTCGACGAGTGGATGGCGTCGAGCACGCGTTCCGGGGTCGAAGGTGCGTCGCAGGCGATGTGTTCCTCGAAGACCCGCACGACTGTCTGGCTGGCCACGTCGCCCTGGGCGTGACCACCCATGCCGTCGGCGACCAGGAAGACCGGGGCCTGGGCCAGGAAGCTGTCCTCGTTGACCTTGCGCTCGCGGCCGACGTCGCTCCGGGCACTGAACACGAACCGCGCACGGGTTGCGGGGAGCACCAGTTCGCTCTCACTCTGCGAGGCCACGTCAGCTCCTGTGTTCGAGTGCGTGCGAGGCACGTCGGCGAATGTCACTCCTCGACGAAGTGGGGGATCTCCTCGGCGAGGGTGTGACCGCGCCGGCGAGCATCCCGCCGAGCCTTGATCAGGCTGGCGATGGTGGCCACGGCCATGGAAACCACGATCACCCCGAGAGAAGTCCAGGTGTCGATCTCCGGAGCCCAGCCCACGCCTTCGCCGCCGTTGATGAAGAAGACCTCATTGTTGTGCAGGGCATGGAAGACAAGCTTGACGCCGATGAAGAACAGGATGAACGCGATCCCGTAATTGAGGTATTCGAGGCGTTCGAGCAGCCCGCCCAGCAGGAAGTACAGCTGACGCAGCCCCATCAGGGCGAACACGTTCGCGGTGAACACGATGAAGGGGCTCTGCGTGATGCCGAAGATCGCCGGGATGGAGTCGAGGGCGAAGACCAGGTCGGTGGTGCCGATCGCGAGGAGCACGATCAGCATGGGGGTGAAGACCTTCTTGCCGTCGACCAGGGTGCGCAACTTCGAACCGTCGAAGGTCGACGAGATGTTCATGTGCCGACGCAGGTAACGGATCAGCCCGTTGTCGGCCTCGTCCACGTCGGGCTCTTTTGCGACCGCCTGGTGCACGGCCGTGTAGAGGAGGAACGCGCCGAAAATGTAGAAGATCCAGCTGAAGTTCTCGATCAGCTGGGCTCCGAGCAGGATGAAGATGCCGCGCAGCACCAGCGCGATGATGATGCCCACGATCAGCACCTCCTGCTGGTACTTCCGGGGCACCGAGAACCTCGCCATGATGATGACGAAAACGAACAGGTTGTCGATGCTGAGGCTGTACTCCGTGAGCCAGCCGGCGAGGAACTGTCCCGCGTGCTCGGCGTCGCCCAGAACCAGCATCAGCAGGGCGAAGATCAGGGCCAGTCCCACGTAGAAGGCAACCCACAGGCTGGCCTCGCGCATCGAGGGCACGTGCGGCCGCTTGAAGACGATGAGGAGGTCGGCAACCAGGACGAGCGTCAGGACGACGAGCGACCCAATCTCAAACCAGAGCGGAAGAGCAATTTCCATGCGTGTTGAGCCTTTCACTGAAGGGGATGCTGGAGGCAGCAGGAAACCTGAGAGTCTCTCCCGTATCGATGGATCGATACCGCCGTGCCGGGCCCCTGCGACGCGGCCCGTGTTGACGTTCACGGCGAGGTGCCCGAAACGGGCACAGGGATATTCCCCTTCACTCCGTGGAGTCTACCGGGGTCTCGCTTAAATAAGACACCCGGTGCCCCTCGAAAAGAAGGAAACCGGGCTGTTGTGACCCCAGCGGGATTCGAACCCGCGTTACCGCCGTGAGAGGGCGATGTCCTAGGCCGCTAAACGATGGGGCCGTTTTGCAACTCACCTAATATGCCACACGCCGATAGCTAAAACCAAACTGAGCGGCTCAGGCGTGCACGAGCAGGGCTTTGGGTACCACGTCGACCTGCACCGGCATTGCCCTGACCCTCTCCCCGTCGGCGTAGGCGGCGACCAATTGGCGTCGATCCGGATGCTGCGACACCGGGTGATTTCCACCTGCGGCAGGGTTGCATGCGTGCCCGAGAATACCTTCGGGAAGACGCGGAGGAAACCCGCCCGCGACAGCGGGGCCACGATGAAGAGGTCCAGCAGGCCGTCGTCGATCACCGCACCCGGAACGATGCGCATGCCGCCGCCGATTGACACGTTGTTGGCGACGGAGATCAGCATGGCCCGCACCCGGCGTGGCCGGCCGTCGACGGTCAGCCGGTAGGAGATGGGCCGAAACGTCGTCAGCACCAGCAGCATGGCCAGGGTGTAGCGGCTCTTCCCGCGGGGCCGGCGCATCCGGTTGGCCCGTTCGTTGACCACGGCGTCGAGCCCGGCCGAAAGCACGCCCGCGAACCAGATCGTCGTGTCGCCGCACCGCACCCGGGCGGCGCCTATGGCCCGCGGCGGGCGGGTGAGGGCATCGAGCAGGTGACGGATGGCGGCATCCGTGTCGCGACCGGGATCCCCAGCCCGCGCGCGAGGTCGTTGCCCGTGCCGCACGGCACAATGGCCAGGGGTCGACTCGTGCCAGCCAGGAGGTTGGTGCCAAGGCTGACCATCCCGTCGCCGCCGACGACCACGAGCGCGTCGACCCGCGACACCAGCGCGCCCTGGACGTCGCGGCGAAGCGCGTCGAAGCTGGGGGCGCTCAGACTGGTCACCTGATGGCCGGCCGCGACCAGGGCCTGGGCAACCCGAGGGCCGACGTCCCTGCGGCGACCGAAAGCGGCGGCGGCGTTGATGGCGACGACGAGGTGAAGACATGGAGGCACCGCTCCAGTATGGTCTCAGCTTGCAGCGCTCTGGGATTGGGTATTAGCTCAATCCATGAAACTGACGAAACTCGAGCACGCGGCTTTGATTCTTGACAAGGCCGGCCAGAAGTTATTCATCGATCCCGGCTCGTTCACGAGCCCGCTCACCGACACCGCCCGGGCCGTCGCCGTCGTGCTCACCCATGAGCACCCCGACCACTGGACCCCGGAACAGCTGGACCGCATCATCGCCCTGAACCCCGACGTGGCGATCTTTGCCCCGGCCGGGGTCGCGGCCGCCGCCGCCGGCTATCCCGTGACCGTCGTCAGCGCGGGCGACACCGTGCAGGCCGGGCCGTTTCGGCTGCGCTTCTTCGGCGGCACGCACGCTATCATCCACAAAACGATTCCGGTGATCGACAACCTCGGCGTACTCGTCGACGAGGAGCTCTACTACGGCGGTGACTCGTTTGCGATTCCGGAAGGCGTGACAGTGCAGACCCTCGCCGTTCCGGCCGGCGCGCCCTGGCTCAAGATCAGCGAGGTGATGGACTACGTGCTGGCCCTCGAGCCGCGCCGCACCTTCCCCACCCACGAAATGGGACTCTCCCGGGGTGGCAAGGAACTGTCCAACGCCCGGATTCAGTGGGCCACCGAGCAGAACGGCGGCGAGTTCTTCCCGCTCGAGCCGAACGAGTCCCTTGACCTGTGATGTTTGACGCTCCTTTCGGGGGGTAGCCCTGTAGGAATCCCACAAACGATATATAGTCAGCGCGGAATGCGTTAGCCCTGGCCCCGAACTTTTCCGGGCTTCGGTTCGTGGCCTCTCCCCACTGCTACGGTCGTGTCACTCCGGCGCGCCACCGTGCCGCACGGCCGTGAACCACCGGCCGTGACGTCGGAGTCTGACCGCGCACCGCACACCACACCATGTGAGTTCCGGCATGCCCGCATGCCTGCTCACGTCTTTCAAGGAGCCTCAATGACGAGATCTGACCGTGCACTATCCCGCCCAGGCACCATTGGCATTCGCTCCACTGTGGCCGGGCTCAGCCTCATGCTGGTCATGCTGCTGACGTTCTTCTTCCTGACCACCGGGCGGCTGGCCAGCGGCGCCGGAGAACTCTCCACCGGAGCCGTCACGGTGGAAACCGGCTCCCTGAAAGTCACCGGCGGCGCGGCACAACTCGCCGTGGGCGCCGAAACGCTGTCGGAGGGCGCGGCCGCCGCGGCCGCCGGTGCGACCGACCTCCAGGCTGGGGCGACCCGGGCCAACACGGGCGCCATCAGCCTGGCGACAGGTGCGGCGAACGCTTCGGCCGGCGCCGGCACCCTCCTCGACGGAGCACTCACGAGCGTCAGCGGCAGCACCAGGCTGGTGCTCGGCGCCGAATCGGCCGCACGGGGCGCGGAGACGCTGTCCGCCGGCGCCGCCACCGCCGCCAGCGGAGCGAGCGCTCTCGCCGCCGGTGCCGGAGCTGCTGCGACCGGTGCGGCGACTCTCGCCGCCGGCGTCGCCACGACAGGGACCGGCGCCATGAAGGTCTCCGCCGGCGCAACGCAGGTTGCCGCGGGTGCGGCAACCCTGGCCACCGGCGCCGGCCAGGCTGCCCTCGGCGCCAGGACGGCTCGCGACGGCTCGGTCCTGCTCGCCGTTGGAACGGCATCCGCCGCCCAGGGCACGAACCAGGCCCGGCGCGGCGCCGAGGCCCTCGCGCTGGGGGCGACCGAGCTCAGCGACGGAGCCCGCAGCGTCGCTGCGGGCGCCACGAGGCTGGATGCCGCCCTCGCCACCCTGGCCGACCAGGTCGAGGCGGACACGATCACCCCGGACGCCCTTCTGGCCACTCTCCAGGGGCTGAGCTCCGCCGCCTCCAGCCTGCACACGGGCACCACGGGGGTTGAGTCCGGGGCTGTTGCCCTTCGGGACGGTTCGGCCGTCCTCCGCGACGGATTGACGCCCCTGAGCGAGGGCACTGCGGTGCTCCAGACGAGATCCGCAGAACTGCGCGACGGGCTCACAACCCTCGCCGCCGGCGCGGCCCAGGTGTCCGGCGGAGCTGCCGCGGTGGCCGCGGGGACAGGTGCCGTCGCGACGGGGGCCTCGGAACTCCAGGTCGGTACGCAGGCCCTCACCGCCGGTTCCGAACGGGTTGCGGCCGGCACCAGCGCGGTTTCCACCGGTGCAAGCTCCCTCCAGGGCGGCACCAGCCGAGTAGCCGCCGGCGCCTCGTCGTTGTTCACGGGAGCGACGACCCTGGCAACTGGCGCTGTGAGTCTCGCCGACGGCGCAACCCGCATCTCGGTCGGCGCCGGGTCATTGACCGACGGCACGCAGACCCTCGCGGCGGGGGCGTCCACGCTGGTCGCCGGCACCACTGCGCTCGAAACCGGGTCCACTGCCCTGGCCGAAGGCACCGAGAAAGTGTCGGACGGATCCGGGACGCTCCTCGACGGTGCGAACACGCTCGCCGCCGGCACCGCCGAGCTGAGCGCCGGCTATGCCAAGGTGGCCGCGGGTTCAGGCAAGCTGGCCGATGGCGCCGAGACGCTGAGCTTCAATCGCGCGGCTCCCGGGATCATGGTCCTAATCGGATTGGTCCTGGCAGGGGCAACCGTCTGGCTGATCCGCCGCCTGAGAATGGGGCGCTGACCGAGAACCGATAGGCCGCGGGGCCTGGATCCACTGATCCGGGCCCCGCTTTGTCCGGCCCAAAACCAAAGAAGGGGATGCACCGCCCCTGCACAGGGCGCACCCAGCTGACGGGGCATCGGTGCAGCTACTGTAATTTTGATGGCTCTGCACAAGTGCGACCCGATGACGTCTCCCCCGAAGGATGCTGCCCCTATGACTGTTCCCGTTCTCTCGGCCCAGAACATCGGCAAGTCCTATGGGAGCGGGGCGAACCGTTTCGACGCGCTCAAGGGAGTCTCCGTCGACATCCGCGCCGGTGAATCCGTCGCCATCGTCGGCAAGAGCGGGTCCGGCAAGTCCACGCTCATGCACCTGTTGGCGCTGCTGGACGACCCGGACAGCGGCGCGCTGCTGGTCGAGGGAACGGATGCGAAGAAGCTCAAGGGCAAGGAGGTGAACCGGCTTCGTAACCAGGACTTCGGGTTCGTCTTCCAGCAGTTCTTCCTCACCGCCAATGCGAGTGTGCTCGAGAATGTCGTGCTCCCCCTGAAGATAGCCGGGGTCAGCCCGCAGGCGCGCAGGGCGCGCGGAATGAAGGCCTTGGAGCAGTTGGAGCTGGCCGACAAGGCGAAGAACAAGGCCATGAACCTCTCCGGCGGGCAGAAGCAGCGCGCCGTCATCGCCCGGGCCCTGGTCAACAACCCGAAGGTGATCTTCGCGGACGAACCGACCGGCAACCTCGACACGGCCACCGGAGCCGTCGTCGAGGACATCCTCTTCTCCCTCAATAAGGACAAGGGCATCACGCTCATCATCGTCACCCACGACATCGATCTCGCTGCCCGCTGCGACCGCCAGATCTTCATCCGGGACGGGATCGAGGACGTCACCAGATCTCCTGAAGCCATCTCGAAGCCCGAGGGAGCGCGCGCATGAAATTCGTCGACATCATCACAACCGCGATCGCGAACAGTTTTCGCAGCAAGCTCCGCACCGGCCTGACCGTCATCGCCATCTTCATCGGCGCGTTCACGCTCACCATCACCAGCGGCATCGGCACCGGGGTGACGAGCTACATCAACAGCCAGGTCTCGGCGATCGGTGCGGCGGATGTTCTCACGGTCTCCAAGACCGACGACGCCGCGGCGACGGAGAGCGACGGACCGGCGGCGTATGACCCGGAGAAGGCCACCACGATCAGCCTGGGCAACGGCTCGCGCCCTGGCAGCACCATCCAGGCGCTCACCGACGCCGATCTCGACACGATCAAGGCCACCAGCGGCATCCTCGGCGTCGACCCGGCGGTGCAGGTGACGCCCGACTTCATCGAGTACGACGGCAGCGGAAAGTTCGAGCTGACCGTGAACGCGGCCGCCACCCTCACCACGGCCGACCTGGCGGCCGGGGCTCAACTGGACAACGAGAGCGCCACCGACCAGCTTCTGCTGCCGACCACCTACCTCGACGCGCTGGGCTTCAGTACCCCGGAGTCGGCCATCGGCCAGACCGTCTCCATCGGCATCACTGATTTCGCGGGCACCCCGCAGCAGGTTCCGGCCACCATCGTCGGCGTGCAGAACGAGACCATCCTTGGCGCTGGGGCCGGCCTCAACCAGCCGCTGACCGACCGGCTGCACGACGTCGAACTCGCCGGCACCTCCGCCGGGGCACCACAGAGCTACGCCAGCGCGACCGCCCGGTTCGACCTGGACGCCTCCGACGAGGAGATCGTCGCGCTCAAGGCCGACCTCGCCGACCAGGGCTACGCCTCACAGACCGTCGCGGACCAGATCGGCTCGTTCGAAACCGTGATCAACGTCATCATCGGCGTGCTCAACGCCTTCGCCGTGATCGCGCTGATCGCCGCCGGCTTCGGCATCATCAACACGCTGCTGATGAGCGTGCAGGAACGCACCCGGGAGATCGGGCTGATGAAGGCTATGGGCATGAACGGCGGCCGTGTCTACGCCCTGTTCAGCACCGAGGCCGTCTTCATCGGCTTCCTGGGCAGCGCCCTGGGCGCGCTCGTTGCGGTGGGCGTCGGTTCGGTGATCAGCAACATCCTCGCTACGACCGTGTTCGAGAACCTGCCCGGACTTCAGGTCGTGCAGTTCGCGCCGAGTTCGATCGCCATCATCATCGGCGTCGTCATGTTGATCGCCTTCCTGGCCGGTACCCTGCCCGCCCGGGCCGCGGCGCGGCAGAACCCGATCGACGCCCTGCGGTATGAGTAGCACGGGCCCGAGCGGTGCGGGCCCGAACGGCCCCGGTCCGGCCGGCCCCGCCGCCGACCTGGGGCTGCGCGCCCGCAAGCGCGCGGCCACCCAGTCGGCGCTGGAGCGGGCCGCCATCTCGCTGGCCCTCGAGCACGGCTACGACCGGGTGACGGTCGACATGATCTGCGAGGCGGCCGTGGTCTCGCCGCGCACCTTCTTCAACTACTTCGGCACAAAGGACGGCGCGTTCCTCGGCGGTGCGCCGCCTCAGCCGACGGATGCCGAGCACCAGGCGTTCGTGCACGGCACCGGCCGGGACGTGCTGGGCGACCTCGTTGAAATGATCGCTGCCGCCGTGGCCGACCACTCCCCCGACACGGAACTCCTCCGTAACCGTAGGATGCTGATCGAGCGCACCCCGGAACTCCTCACCGGGGAGACGTCCCGCATCGCGGAGCTGGAGGAGCATCTGGTGCAGCTCGTCCTCGACCGCTTCCACGCCCAGGGGCGCACCGAGACGGGCACCCCCGATCTGGCCGACGAGGCCAGAATGGTCGTCGCCCTCGCGGGCAGTGTCATGCGCTACTCGATGCAGAAGTGGTTCTCCGGCGGCTTCACCGGCAGCCCCGGCGAGTTACTGCACCACTCCCTCACCCTGGTGCAGCGCCTGACGGAGACGGCTGTTCCGGCGCCCCGCTAACGGGCGCCGCAGCGTCGCAAACGGGCATCCATCGTGACGCAATCTCGGAGATTTTCGGGAAACCCCGGTTTTCGCGCCCGGCTGAGCGGCGTGTTGCGAAAATCTCCGAAGTTAGCGCGGGGTGGCGCACCGGGTCTCGACGAGCTCGAGCGCCGAACGGGAGCCTCCGGACGTCGGGTCGCCGCTTCTCGACGAGCCCGACCACCGGTTGCTCGACCGGCGGCAGGCCAGGAACGCTCGCGGCGCTACGCGGTGACGAGCTCGCGCCAGTCGGCCAGCGGCAGGCCGTGGGCTTCGGACACGGAACGGTTCGTGACCGCTCCGGCGGCGACGTTCAGGCCGAGGGCCAAGGCGTCATCGCGCTCGAGCGCCGCCTTCACGCCGAGGTTGGCCAGTGAGAGGGCGTACCGCAGGGTGACGTTGGTCAGCGCGTAGGTCGACGTGTTCGGCACGGCGCCGGGCATGTTGGCGACGCAGTAAAAGATCGAGTTGTGAACGCGGTAGGTCGGGTTTTCGTGCGTGGTCGCGTGGGTGTCCTCGAAGCAGCCGCCCTGGTCCACGGCAATGTCGACCAGCACGGAGCCGGACTTCATGCGCGCCACGAGGGCGTTGGTGACCAGCTTCGGGGCCTTGGCGCCCGGGATCAGCACGGAGCCGATGACCAGGTCGGCATCCGTCACGGCATTCTCGATCTCGTAGGAGTTGGACGCGACAGTTTTCAGCCGGCCCTGGTACTGCGCGTCGAGCTGGCGCAGCCGGTCGATGTTGATGTCGAGGATCGTGACGTCGGCGCCGAGGCCCATTGCCATGGCGGCCGCGTTGGTGCCGGCGACGCCGGCGCCCAGCACGACGACCTTCGCGGGGCGCACCCCGGGCACGCCGCCGAGCAGCACGCCCTTGCCGCCGGCCGGGGCCATCAGGGACTGCGCGCCGACCTGCACGGCCAGTCGGCCGGCCACCTCGCTCATCGGGGCCAGCAGCGGCAGCGCGCGGTTGGCGGTCTGCACCGTCTCGTAGGCGATGGCGGTGACGCCGGCTTCGGTCAGGGCGCGGGTGAGGTCAGGCTCGGCGGCCAGGTGCAGGTAGGTGAAGAGGATCAGACCCTCGCGGAAGCGGTGGTACTCGGAAGCGACCGGTTCCTTAACCTTCATCACCATGTCGGCGCGGGCCCAGATCTCGTCGGCGGAGTCGACCAGCTCGGCGCCGGCCACGTGGTACTCGTCGTCGGTGATGTGCGATCCGAGGCCGGCACCCTTTTCGACCAACACGGTGTGGCCGGCGGCCAGGAACTCGTGCACGCCCGAGGCTGTGATGGCTACGCGGAATTCGTTGTTCTTGATTTCCTTGGGTACACCGATGATCATGGCCGACTCCGTTGCTCAGTACTGCTTCGTTGAACTTGTGACAGGTGGCTGCGGCGCCACTTTCGACGGTGAACCGCAGCGGGGTCAAGACTAAATCCACCAATTCGGCCCGAGCCGCACGCCGCCGTCGGCCCTGCGCTCCAGCGGCGGAGACCGATGCCGACAACGGCTCCACCGCAGCATAAATAAGCCTCGCGTTCAGGGGTTTTCCTGGTGATCACGGTCGGCTTCGCTCCGGACCGCACCGGTCACCGAGACGGGGAACCGCTTTGTCACTCGACAGTTGTCGCGCGTCAACCCGGCAAGCGTCGCCTGATGTCCGTTTCCGGCCTGCTCCGGCCCCCTAGCATTGAGCCAATGAGAACCGCGGAAATCGAAGACCTGGTCGAACACCTCGCGGCCGGCCTGGACCGCGCCCTCTCGCTCGAGGACCTCGACGGAGGCCTGCTGGCGTACAGCAGGGACCAGCCGCTCGCCGACAGCGTGCGTGTCAATTTCCTGTTGAGCAAGAAGGTGCCCGCCGACGTCAGCGCCTGGCAGTTGCAGCACGGAATCAGCACAGCGGTCCGTCCCGTCGCCGTTCCCGCCAACGCCGCGCTGGGCATGCTCGGCCGCGTCTGTGTGCCGCTGATGGTGCGGGGGTTCCGGGTCGGCTACCTGTGGGCGATGCAGGGGTCGCACGACGAATCCCCGGAGGCGATCCTCCGTGAGCTGCCCGCTGTGCGCGGCCAGCTGGACCGGCTGGCCGAGACCCTGCTCGACACCAACACCGCCGAATCCGAGCACCGCCGGCAACGTGAGGCCCTATTCCTCGCGGCCTGCCACGCGGAGACATCCGCCATCGAGGAGATCGCGGGCTGGCCGCAGATTCATGGGACCGGACCGTGGCATCTCGCCACCCTGATGCCCCGCCCCGTCGAGCAGGCCGACGGCGGCGAGGCCACGCCCGATTTCGCCGCCGGCGTTCTGCTCCAGCGGATCTCGGCGCTGCACGCCACGGTCGGCATCGACGCGGCCCGGTTCAGCGCCGGCACCGAGACCCACGCGGTTGTGCTGCTGCGCGATTCACCGGGCAAGGTGGCACACACCGAGATGCTTCACCGCTATCGGTCCGAACTCGCCCGGCGTGGCGGCACCCCCGAGCGTCCCGACCTGATGGGCTTCAGCGAGGTGTTCACCGATCTCAGACGGTTCCCGGATGCCTACATCCAGTCCCGCAAAGCGGTGCAGGCCGCCGCCGTCGACGCCCGGTTGGGCACCATCGCCGATTTCCGCCAGATCGGCGTCTACCAGTTCCTCGCGGCCAGCAGCCGCAACCTTTCCCCCGTGGAATCGGTCTACTTCGCCGAGCTGCGGGACTTCGACGACAACCACGAGTTGCTTCCGATGCTGGAACTGCTCTACGACACCGACGGGTCGGTTCAGGATGTCGCGGCGGCCCTGCACCTGCACCGCAGCAGCATCTACAACCGGCTGGCGAAGATCCGCACCCTGATCGGCGCTGACCCGCTGGGCGGCCAGGTGCGGCTGGAACTGCACCTCGCGATGAAGGCAGACCGCTGGTCGCGGCGGCCGCGGATCTAGCGCCGGACGAGCGTGGCCTTCTCTGCTTGAACGTCGGCCTTCCACTCCACGATCCGGGCCTGCTGCAGCGGCGCCTTGCGGTTGACGTACCACGCGGCGCCGAGGGCCAGAAACCAGACCGGGGCCACGACCAGCGCGAGGCGCGTGTCGTCAGCCTGGCCCAGGGCCCAGAGCATGAAGGCGAAGAACGCCAGCACGACCCAGGGCATGAACCGAGCGCCCGGCATCCTGTATTTCGAGGCGGCGTGCAGGTGGGGACGGCGGCGCAGGAAGGCGAGGTAGCTGACCATGATGATGGACCAGACGAACATCGTCAGCACAGATGCCACCGAGGTGACAAGCGTGAAAGCGCCCATGAAGGAATCACCCGTGTACAGCAGCACCAGCCCGGCCAGCAGGAATATGCAGGAGAACAGCAGGGCGTTCCTCGGCACCTTGCGGCTGCTCAGCGTGCCGAAGGTCTTCGGGGCATTGCCGTCCTGCGCGAGGCCGTAGACCATCCGGGAGGTCGAGTAGATGCCGGAGTTGGCACTCGAGGCGGCGGAGGTGAGCACGACCAGGTTGACGACGATGGCCGCGACCCCCAGCCCGGCGAGGGCGAACATGCCGATGAAAGGGCTGCTGCCTTGGTCGATGGTGCGCCACGGGTTGACCGACATGATGATCACCAGGGCACCCACGTAGAAGAGCAGCAGCCGCAGCGGAATGGTGTTGATGGCCCGGGGCAAGTTCTTCTCCGGGTCCCTCGTCTCCGCGGCCGCGGTGCCGACAAGCTCGATTCCGGCGAAGGCGAAGATGGCGATCTGGAAGCCGAGCACGAAGCCGGCGACGCCGTGCGGGAACATCCCGCCGTCGTTCCAGATGTTCTCGAAGCCGGCCACGGCACCCGACGGGGAGGTGAAGTGCGTAATGATCATTACCAGGCCGGTTCCGATCAGGGCCACGATGGCGACGACCTTGATCAGCGCAAACCAGAACTCGGCTTCACCGAACGCCTTGACGCTCGGCAGGTTGAGCAGGATCAGCGCAACCGGAGTGAGCAGCGCGGGGATCCACAGCGGCGTGCCCGGTGCCAGCACGTCGACGTAGCCGGAGATGGCCACGATGTCGGCGACGCCGGTGACCACCCAGAACGCCCAATACGACCAGCCGGTGAAGAAGCTCGCCCACGGGCCGAGCAGGTCACCGGCAAAGTCGCTGAACGACTTGTAGTCCAGGTTGGACAGCAGGATCTCGCCCATGGCCCGCATCACGAAGAAAAGCATGAAGCCGATGATCATGTAGACGAAGATCACGGCCGGCCCCGCGAGGGAGATGGTCTTGCCGGCGCCCATGAACAGCCCGGTTCCGATCGTGCCGCCGATGGCGAGCATCTGGATGTGCCGCCGACTCAACGAGCGAGCAAGGCTCGGATCCGCGTGCGAGTCTCGGGCTGCGGCCCCGGTACGTGAGGTTCCGGGTACCGCGGTGGTGCGTTCAGGCATGGGGCTTCTTCCTCAAAACGGCGCAGACGCAGCCACCTAGAGGACGACCGTGTCAACCCGTTGGGGCCTCACGGTTGTGAAGCGGCCCGACTCGGGTTCTGAAGTAGCAACGCTACGTCCTCGGGCGGGCGTCCCCCGAACCCGGGTGGCAGCCGAGGCGCACCCCAGCCCGCACCCCGCGGCCGCGGGCCAGACCTGATCGACAGATGTCGAGCATCCGCGGGCCAAACGTCGTCGGCTGTTCGGGCGTGGTGGTCCCAACCGGACGAAGGGTCAGGACAAGATGTCTTTGGTGGAGAACCGGCCGTAGGCCAGGGCACCGAACACGGCGATGTAGCCCAGTTGCAGGAGCACGTTGTCGCCGAACGAGCCCAGGTCCATGGGCTGCCGCAACAGGTCGGCGAAGCCCAGCCAGTAGTGGCTGAAGAGCCACGGATCCAGCCACGACAGTTGCGGGAGCACGTCGAGGATCTGCACGACGACCGACACCACGACCGTGGCGGCCATCGCCCCCACGGGAACATCGGTGAGGGTGGAGATGAACAACCCGATCGCCGCAAAGCCGAGCAGCGAGACTGTCACGTAGAGCGAGATCAGCCCGGAGCGCAGCAGCGATTCCGGCACGCTGATCACATCGCCCGAAAGCAGTGTCACCGGCCCGACCGGGAACAGTGCGGCCCCGATCAGGGTCCCGGCCACCGCAAGGGTCAACGTCGCGGCCAGGCAGAACACGGCGACGCCGGCGTACTTGACGAGTAGCAGGCGCAAACGCCCGGCCGGGGCCACGAGCAGGTAGCGCAGGGTGCCCTGCCCGGCCTCCCCCGCGATGGTGTCGCCGGCGACGACGCCGATGGTGAGCGGAAGGAACAACGGGATGGCCACGATCATGGCGGTGAACGCCACGAACAGGCCGTTCTGGGTGACCCGGTCCAGGAAGGGCGGGCCCTCGCCCGGTGCCAAGGTCTCCGACGAAAGCCGCACGGCGACGGCGAGCAGGATGGGGATGAGAGCGATGGCGACCAGCATCGCCCAGGTGCGGCGGCGGCGGAACAGCACCGTTAACTCGGAGCCGAGCAGGGCCGGTCCGGCTGATCGGCGCCGGCTCGGAACGCCGTTGCCCGACACCTTCGAGCTCGCCACGCTATTGGAGGACATCGAAACCTTCTCCGGTCAGGGCCACGAAACGTTCTTCCAGGCTGGATTCCTCGATCAGAAAACCGCGCACGCGCACGCCACCGGCGACGAGAGCCGTGACGATGGACTCCGGCTGCCCGGTCAGGTCGACCGACATTTCTCGGGGCAGCGGAGCCGCGATCCAGGGGTCCTGCTCGGGCACGTCGCTGTGCACGGGTGCCAGACCGAGGCCGGTCAGCACGGCTGCGGCCGCGGCGGCATCCGGTGTGCGCACGCGGACCCGCGTCTGGCCCACGTGGCGCAGGTCGGCCAGCGTGCCCTGGGCCACGAGGTTGCCGCCGCTCATCACCGCGGCGTGAGTGCACATCTGCTCCACCTCGGCGAGCAGATGGCTCGAGACGAAGACCGTGGTGCCCTCGGCCGCGAGCGACCGCACCAGGCTGCGCACCTCGCGGGTGCCCTGCGGGTCGAGCCCGTTTGTGGGTTCGTCGAGCACGAGCAGTTCCCGCGGCTGCAGAAGCGCGTTGGCGATGCCGAGGCGCTGCTTCATGCCCAGCGAGTAGGCAGCTACCTTCTTGCCGGCGGCGTGGGTCAGGCCCACGCGCGCCAGTGCCTGCTCGACCCGGGCGCCTCGCGTGCCAGACGGCGCGTTGCGGTCGGCGGTGTCGAGCCGGCGCAGGTTGGCGGCTCCGGAGAGGAATGGGTAGAACGCCGGTCCCTCCACGAGGGCGCCCACGCGCGGTAGCACCGCGTGCAGACTGTCGGGCATGCTCTGCCCCAGCACGCTGATCTGCCCACTGCTGGCCTGGGTTAGGCCGAGCAGCATGCGGATGCTGGTGGTCTTACCGGAGCCGTTCGGCCCGAGGAATCCGAAGACCGCTCCGCGCGGGACGGCCAGGTCGATCTCGTTCACGGCGATCTGCTCGCCGAAGCGCTTGGTGAGACCCCGGCTCTCGATCGCGAGATCGGGAGCCGGGGTTGCTGCTGTCACTGTGTCGTGATCACTGGGCGGCGGCGGCCTGGAGCATCTCCACCGGAACGGATCCGGCGAAGACACGGCCGTCATCGGCCAGGAAGACGTTGACCAGGGCTGTCGAGAATAGTCGCCCTCCGTCGACCGCGGTCGCCAGTTCCGACATGAGCGGGTTGGCGTTGAGTTCGGACGGAACGGATGCCGCGGGCACCTCGACGATGGCGTCCCAGCCGCTTCCCGTCACGAGGGGAAGCTTCTCAGCCGGAATCTCAGGCTTGGCCTGGTCGGCGGGCATCTCGGTCATCTCGGGCATGACCGGAAGGGCGACCTCTTCGACGGTGGTGCCGTCTGGCGGGCTGAAGTCGAACAAATCGGCGGACGGGGTGCTGAAGTCGACGGCGGTGAAGCCGACCTGAAAAGCCGGGTCTACCTGGCCGTCGGCGCGCACGGTGACTTGCAGCGGCACCCCCGTCTCAGAGTCGACCGAGATCGACACCGATTCGACCAGGGTCCGTGTGGTCTTGGGGGTGAGCACCAGCTCGTAGGCTGTGCGACCGGCCACGGTGCCGTCGGTGCCGACCGAGACGGTGGTGCTCGGGTCGATCTCGCTCAAAAAGCGCTCGGCAACCTGCGAGGGCGTCGACAGGCCGGCCGGGGCAGAGTCAACCATTTCGGCGATCTTCGCCTCGGCGATGGCCCGGGCGTCGGCGGGGATATTCAGGTGGCTGGCGGTGTTGGTCTTGGAGTCGTAGGTCCAGACATCCGTGCCGTTGCCCACCACGTTGCGTTCGGCCATGCGGTCCTGGATCTGCACGCGGGCTTTCGCGGGGCCGTCGGAGTCGCTGCCGTCTACGTAAATGCGGGCCGTGTGCGAGCCGCTGAAGAGTTCCATCACGGAGGCGAGCGCTCCGGTGGCCGCCGCCCCCGGTTCGGTCGTACCTTCCGGTGCGGGCTCGGGCATCGAGTCGCTCATGGACTCGGACATGCCAGCGCTCAGGTCGATGTCGGGTAGTCCCAGCTCGGCTGTTTTCTCGACGGTGCCGGAGAAGGCGCTGATCGTGCTGTCACTGACCATGAGTAGCACTTGCTCGGGCGTTTTGTCGGGCAAATCGACGGTTGCACCGGCCTGCAGAGGTACAGCAATCACACCGGCGACGATGACAACCGGAACGACGATGGCGGGAAGCCACTTGGTTGAATTGCGTGACATGATCAACGACCTGTTCCGAAACGGTTCATACCCTGATGCTACGCCGGGGCTCTGACAGTCGGCTCGGAATCCCGCTGGGAGGTTGCTCACAAATAGAGACGCCGAGCCGTGAGCGGGTGAGCCCGCGCACGTCTAACCGAAGAGTTCGCCGAGCCAGTTCTCCTTTTTCTTGGGACGGTACCCGTCACGCTTGTCGTAGCCACGGTCTCGGTCGTCATAACTCCGGTCGCGCTCGCCGTACTGCGCGCGGTTGCGGGTGTCCGGATACGGCTGAACCGGTGTCCCGGCGACCGGCGGGACCGGCGCCGCCTGGGCGGCTTCCTTTTCCACGCGGTCGAGGATCTTGTCGAGTTCGCCGCGGTCCAGCCACACGCCGCGGCATTCGGGGCAGTAGTCGATTTCCACGCCACTGCGTTCGCTCATCACGAGGGTGGTTGAGTCATTTGGGCACTTCATAAGATTCCTCCAGGACGTCGTGGACTTTCGATCCTAGACGCCCGACCGGACTGATCCTGAGAGTCGTCGGATGACAGAAATCGTCCCTATGGATGTTCACGCGCGCTTGCGGTGGTGTGAGAGGAGTGCGCACCAATTGCTTTCGGCGGTGACGGTTTCACGGATGGACGACTCCGTCCTGAACGAATTCGACGGAGATTTTGGCTCTCCTGCTTCATCCGTGGGTGTTGCGGAGCGCCTTAACGGCCGCACGCCGCTTCCTGTCTAGGTTTCTGACTGTCTAGGAACAGAAACTCAAGGGGCAGGAAAACGGCGTGCGGTCTCTAACTTTATGGCGGACTTTGCTGGGTGTCGATAAGACGGTCGTTGAGGACAACGCGGTCGACTCAATCGAACCATTTCCCGGAGGACTTCGGGCGTTGCTCTCCGAACCAGGCCTGTCCGTCGACGCCAGTGCGCAGCGGCACGGGCTCAGGGCAGACAACTCTTTGCTGTTTTGAACTTTCCTAGTCTTCTGCGGCCCGTGATGTCGCCCAATCCAATGAGTGCCGAACCTGGGTGGCGGTGAGTCGTGTGGTGCCACCGCAGTTGGTGCACTCGTTGGCGTACGACTTGGCAAGGGGAAACAATGGCATTAAGAACAGCGTAAGCTTCGTCGACTTTTTCACCACCCGCTGCTGGGCCAGAATCCCACAATATCCGCACACAAACGAGACAACGTTTATCACGGCACGATGCGCACGCGTGCCGAAGAGAAGGAACACGATCTACTTCCCCGATTGCGCGGCGGGATCGGGCACGGAGTCGGACTTCTTGTGTCGAGGCCGGTCGTACTCATCGGCGTCTAAACGATTCGGGATGGTCACTTTTTCGGGTTCCCTGCGCTCATACGGGACTACGCCGGCAGAGTATTGATGACGTTTGACATTGTGGTCCTTCCAGGTGCATATGGAACGGCACGACTCTCTTCACCGCGGCCGCGGCAGTGCCGTCAATAATATGTTGGCCCGTCCCATCCGAGCGACATGCCGCAGACACCTCATTGGGTGATCTGCTGGCCGAGGTCACCCGTGACCCGGCTGTTCCTGTGCGCTCCAGCGTGCTGGGACTGGGACTAGGTCATCTCAATCATGGCCGCGGTCCCGGGGGTGGTCACGCGTCGGTGAGCGCTCTCGGGCCCCTCCCGGCACCGCCCTCGGCCAGGAAAGCGAGTCGGCGCAAAGTCTCCACGTTTCGCATACTGATGGCCGGGTCGCGCAGGAAGGAGGGCACGAACCGGCCGGGGCCGGCGGTGGCGTCCTCGGTGATGCGCACGACGCATCCGCCACCTCGTGCCTTCACATCGAGGGCCACGTGGGACTCCCCGATCGGCCAGCCACTGGCCGTGAACAGCGCGTGCCTAGGTGATTCCCACTCCAGAGCAGAGGTGGAGTCGTCGATCAGAGCCGGCCAGACGCCCACCGAGTGATGGATGGAGCTTCCGGCTGTCGGCCAGGCCGCGTCGACAGCCCGCATGCGGGAGGCTCCGACGACTCAGCTCGGGTACAGCCAGACGTCAGCGAGGACGGCGAAGACGTTCTCGGGCGGACAGCTCATGGTGCGGTAGTTCACAGCCACTGTGTCACCTATTTCTGGTTAGTCGGGGAAAGATCTGGGGCTGTGCGCACCCCGAGGTCGTGTCGAAGAGCGCTCAGGGCCGCGTACCAGCCGGCCAGGCCGTGCACGCCGGGGCCCGGCGGTGTGGACGACGAGCACAGGTACACGCCGCTCAGGGGGGTGCGCCAAGGGTCAGTGGACAGTACCGGGCGGCGCACGAGTTGGGTCAGACTCACCTCGCCGGCCGAGATGTCACCGCCGACGTAGTTGGGATTGAGCTGTTCCATCTCCGTCGCGGTGCGACCGGCGCTGGCCAGGATCGTGTCACGGAAACCCGGGGCATAGCGCTCGATCTGGCGCACGATCGCTTCGGTCTGGTCGATGGTTGAGCCGCGCGGAACATGGGTGTACGCCCAAAGAGTGTGCTGACCGGCCGGTGCGCGACTGGGGTCGGTGCCGCTGGGCTGGGACACGAGAACATACGGCTCCTCGGCGTGTCCGCCGCGCGCAACGGTGTTCTCGGCTCGCCGGATCTGAGCCCGAGTGCCGCCCACGTGCACGGTGCCAGCCGCCCGCACCCCGGCAGCCTGCCAGGGCACCGGACCCGAAAGCGCGAAGTCGACCTTGGCGACGCCGTTTCCGTACCGGAAGGCGCGCAACCGTCGCGCGTAGGCGCCGGGAAGCTCGCCCTCGGCGAGTCGCAGGAGCGCACGCGGCGTCAGGTCAAGCATCACCACGCGGGCCGGCGGCAGTTCGCTCAGCCGCCGCACCTCGGTCGACGTGACGATCTCACCGCCGTGAGCGAGCAGATCGTCGACCAGCGCGGTCACGATCGCGCCGCTGCCGCCGACCGGTATCGGCCAGCCGCCCGCGTGCGCATACGTGGCGAGGGTGAGGCCCGCACCGGCTGTGACGATGCTCGGCATCGACCTGATCGTATGGGCGCTGACGCCGGAGAACAGGGCAGGCGCGGCTTCGCCCGAGAAGCGCAGGCCCCAGAGCGGGCTGCCCTGTTCGAGGGAGCGTAAGCCGAAGCGCAGTGCGGTGACCGGATGCTTCGGCAGTCGCAGGAGCTGCGCACCGGTGAACTGAGCGACCTGCTCGGCATGCGCCACGAGGGGCGCAAACAACCGATTCCAGGCCGCGCCGTCCCTGCCCAGTTCGGCGACGGTGCGCGTCAAGCTGCGGTAGGCGAGGCCGGCGGTGCCGCCCGGCAGCGGGTGGCCGTAAGAAACCTCGGGAACTGCCAGTTCGATCCGATCCGCGAGCCCGAATCGTTGAAAGAACTCCGAAGCCAGCGCGAGTGGGTGCACGGCGGAGCAGACATCGTGGTGGAAGCCCGGCAAGGTCAGTTCCGCGGTCGCGGCGCCGCCACCGACGCCGGCGGACTTCTCGTAGACGCGCACAGAGAGTCCGGCCCGGGCGAGGGTGACCGCGGCGGCGAGGCCGTTGGGCCCGGAGCCGACCACGATCGCATCAACTTCCGGCACTCCTCGGCGCGCAGTCACCATGTCACTCTCCACTCGTCATGGGAAGAGTCTTCCCTAGTGCCCTGACGTCGTTCACAGACACCATGCCGACGACAGCGATTGAGTGTCCCCGGTGCGAACAGTGTGACTGGAAATACGCAAATCTCAGGTTTTCATGAAAACTCACGGTAGTGCTGAGGTGCCTGGACTCGAACCCAAACAACTGATAGTAATCTCGGCCGTGCGGCCCACCCGCAATAGGGGCAAAATGCCGCGGATTTCCGCGGTTTTGATATGGCTAGTGCACGCGCTGGCACGGACGAATACGGGCCTACTCTGGTCACGCCAAGGGGTTTTCGGTGCGTTTCCGGTCACATCCTCGCGCGTGCCGTACACAGAGTGAAAGGCCTCTCATAGACCGAAGGCGGCACTGGATGCGCCGCCACATCCGTCATCGATGTGCGATTTTGTCGGCGGCTCGACGCTGGCCGGTGAGCCGAGGTACGAGACGCACGAGGATCACCATGCCGACCAGCTCCACGAGCGTCTGGGGAACCACGGCCAGTGCGGCCACGGACAGGGACTCCGGTAGCGCAAGCGCCAGAGGGAGCACCACCCGGGAATTGCGGGTGGACCCGCTGAAGACGAGCGCACGGGTCGCCGGCACTTCCAGGCGTGCGAGTCGACTCGCTGACAACCCGACGACGACCATGATGACCGGGAACGCGATGTACAGCGGCATCACCAGCAGAAGCGAGGCGATCCGCGTGCCCACCGCCGCGATCTGGGATCCGCTCACCACCGCCAGGGTGGCCATCATCAGCGGCACCATAAGGACCTGCATGACGGCTTCGATTGCCCGGCCGAACCGGTGCCGACGGCCAACCCATTGAACCGTGACCGCAGCCAGCAGGGGAATCACGATCAAGACGAGGAACGCCTCGAGGAACGGCTCAATCTCGATCATCGAGACGGTGTCCGGGCCGGCGAACAGCAGCAGGTAAATGGGAAGTAGAACAATCTGCAGAAGCATCAGCAGAGGTGTGGCCGCCAAGAGTCGTTCACGTGCCCCGCCGGCCAGACCGGTGAACACGATCACATAGTCGACACACGGAGTCAGCAGCACGAGCGGGGCACCGAGGAGCAGTGCCCGGTCGCCGGCAACGAATCGTGACAGGCCGAACGCGACCACCGGAACGACGATGAAGTTGACGGCAATCACGGTGCCCAGAAAACGGATGTCCACAATCCGCCGGCGCTCCATCTACCGCACGGGTCCCGCCATCGTGCAAACGCACAACGCCCTTACCCTCGCGTCGGATGGGCCGATGTCCGACTCCCGGCGGTGAGCGAAGAAGGATCCATCTTGAGCGCTATCATCGTTTAATGACGATCAAATCTTCGGTTCTGTCCGATGGGTGCGGGCAACGCGATCCTGCGGCGGCGCTGTTCCACTCCCTCAGTGACCCAACCCGGTTGAGCATTGTGAAGCGAATGGCCGGCGGCGAGGTACGGGTCAGTGACCTTACCGGCGAGCTGGGCCTCGCCCAGTCCACGGTTTCGGCGCACGTTGCGTGCCTGCGTGAGTGCGGCCTGGTGGAAGGCCGTATGCAGGGCCGCAGCGTGTACTACTCGCTGTCCCGTCCGGAGCTGATTGACATGCTCGCCCAGGCCGAGGTTCTACTCGCCGCAACCGGCAACGCGGTCAGCCTGTGCCCGATCTACGGCACCGGCAGTACCGGCGTCCCCCTGACAAAGAAGCGCACACCATGAGTGCTGCCTGCGGTTGCAGCGACGAGAAAAACGGGACCGAGGAATCCGAAGAGGAGGAGGCCGCCAGTTTCTGGCAGGTGAGCGAGATCCGGGCGGCGGCAGCCTCCGGTGCACTTCTCCTTGCCGCGTGGATCGTCTCGCTGACCGGCGGCCCCCAGGGGCTGCTGCTACCGCTGGAAATCATGGCGCTTCTGATTGCCGCCTGGACATTTGTTCCGTCCACCCTCCGACGACTGCTCAAAGGCAAAATCGGGGTCGGTACACTGATGACGATCGCCGCCGCCGGCGCGGTCGCGCTCGGGCAGTTCGAGGAAGCAGCCATGCTGGCATTCCTCTACGCGATCTCGGAAGGGCTTGAGGAATACTCCCTGGCGAAAACCCGCCGCGGTCTGCGCGCACTGCTGGACCTGGTCCCGGTTGAGGCGATCGTCCTGCGCGACGGCGCCGAGGTCACCGTCGCCCTGTCAGCACTCGCCCCCGGCGACCGCATGGTCGTCCGGCCCGGGGAACGTCTAGCCACCGACGGGAGGATCATCATCGGCCGCACGTCCTTGGACACCTCTGCGCTCACCGGAGAGTCCGTCCCCGTCGAGGCGGGACCGGGAACCGAGGTCTATGCCGGGTCCATCAACGGCACAGGCCCGCTCGAAGTTGAGGTCACCAGCACCGCTGAGAACAACTCGGTGGCCAGGGTCGTTCGGATCGTGGAGGCCGAGCAGTCCCGCAAGGGGCCCGGTCAGCGGCTGGCCGACTCGATCGCCAGCAAGCTGGTTCCGGGCATCCTGATCGTTGCAGTCCTGATCATCATCTTCGGCTTCATCGTCGGCGAACCACTGCTGTGGTTCGAACGTGCGCTCGTCGTTCTGGTCGCCGCCTCGCCCTGCGCCTTGGCCATCTCTGTCCCGGTCACCGTGGTCGCCTCCGTCGGCGCCGCCAGCCGCATGGGCGTTCTTATCAAGGGCGGGGGTGCCCTGGAAACCCTCGGCCGGATCCGCACCATCGCACTGGACAAGACCGGAACCCTCACCCGCAACAAACCCGCCGTGATCGATGTCGCCACCACCGGATCCGCTTCCAAAGACGATGTCCTCTTCCTCGCGGCCGGTCTGGAATCCCGCAGCGAACACCCCCTCGCCCACGCCATTCTCGCCGCGGCTCCGGACCGGGCGTTTGTCACCGACGTGGATACCGTCCCCGGCGCCGGCCTGGAGGGCCGGGTGGACGGGCGACGTGTGCGTCTCGGCCGGCCGGGGTGGATCGATGCCGGCCCCCTGGCCGCCGACGTCCAGCGGATGCAACAGGCCGGCGCCACCGCTGTCCTCATCGAGGACAATGGGCAGGTCATCGGCGCCATCGCAGTCCGTGACGAGCTGCGTCCCGAAACCCGGCAGGTCATAGACCGGCTGAGCGCATCCGGATACACCACGGTCATGCTCACCGGCGACAACCTGATCACCGCCACCGCCTTGGGGAAGGCTGCGGGCATCACCAAAGTCCACGCCGACCTCCGCCCCGAGGACAAAGCGGAAATCATCCGCACCCTCAAAGCCCGCCAGCCCACAGCCATGGTCGGCGACGGCGTCAATGATGCGCCGGCCCTCGCAACCGCCGACACCGGCATCGCCATGGGCGCCATGGGCTCCGACGTCGCCATCGAAACAGCCGACATCGCCCTGATGGGCGAGGACCTGAACCACCTACCCCAGGTGCTCGACCACGCGCGGAGAACCCGGAGCATCATGGTCCAGAACGTGAGCCTGTCCCTGCTGCTGATCGCCGTGCTCATTCCCCTGGCACTATTCGGCACGCTCGGCCTGACCGCCGTGGTCCTGATCCACGAACTGGCCGAAATCGTCGTGATCGCCAACGGCGTCCGGGCGGGCCGGCTGAGCCGCACAACCGCGCTGGGAGCCGCGCAGTCCGCCCCAGCACTGGAAGCGGCAGCGTGAACGCCGAAGCCATGCTCTCGCGCGGGGTGGCCCCCGACCTGGGGTTGATCAGCATCCGGCTCCTCTACAACCCCCGCGCGTCCGCCGGGACGGCACGAGGATTCAGGTCCGCGCATATCGGCTGGGTGGCCGTGCGGGCCGCGACCGACGCGGCGATCAACGCGCAGCTGGACCCGTAGACCATTACCGCGATCACCGGTCTGATCAATGCAGCGCTGACCGTGTACACCATCCCTCCGGCGCCGGGCAGGTCAGGACCCTCCACGCAGGCACGGCCCAACGATTCAGCGGAGACGCCAGAAACTCCATCGACTGGCTCGACAGGCGGACACTCGTGGCTTGGCCGTATCAGCCACCGCAACGTGCTCGCCCGTGTGCAATAATCTGCGCATAAATGCATATGAGGATGGTTGCACGCTCGGCCCAGAAAGTGAGTATGTCGAGTTGGCCGTGGAGGTCTTCGCGATGCTCGCAGACGCCACGCGCATCCGGGTCATACTCGCGTTGCGCGACTCGGAACTGTCGGTGAACCAACTGGCGAAAATCGTCAACAAGTCCCAGGCCGCCGTATCGCAGCATTTGGCGAAGCTGCGCCTCGCCCGCTTCGTGACTACCCGGCGCGAAGGAACCCGGGTGTTCTATCGCCTCGCGAACGAGCACGCCCGCCAGCTTGTCGCCGACGCCATCTTTCAGGCCGAGCACGCCCTCGATGGCGTTCCGGCCCACCACCGGCACCCGCACGACACCGCCAGCACAGACCTTGAGGTGGACGCGCATGCGTGACGTGTTGCGGAACACCGCCTACCGAAAACTGTTCAGCGCCCAGGTTGTGGCGCTGATTGGCACCGGCCTGCTCACCGTCGCACTGGGGCTGCTCGCCTTCGATCTGGCCGGCGGGGACGCCGGCATCGTCCTGGGCATCAAGATGCTCGCCTATGTGGGCGTCGCCCCGGTCGTGTCCGCGCTCACCAGCCACGTCCCCCGCAAGGTGCTGCTGGTGTCCTCAGATGTTCTCCGGGCCGGGGTTGCGATCTCGCTCCCGTTCGTCACCGAGGCCTGGCAGATCTACATTCTCATTTTTGTGCTGCAGGCCGCTTCCGCGACCTTCACGCCCGCGTTCCAGGCGCTGATCCCGAATGTTCTTCCTAAGGAAAGCGAATACACGCGGGCGTTGTCGCTGTCCCGTCTGGCCTACGACCTGGAATCCCTGCTCAGTCCCATCCTGGCGGCCGCGCTCCTGACCGTGATCAGCTACCACTCCCTGTTCGTGGGAACAGCGCTCGGCCTCGTCGGCTCGGCCACACTCGTGCTCTCCACCACCCTCCCGGCGATGAGATCCACCGCAGCCGCACCGTTCGTCGACCGGCTCACTCGAGGCGTGCGCGTGTTCTGGCGCACCCCGCCGCTCCGTGCACTGCTCGCGATGAACCTCGTCGTCGCCGCGTCTACCGCGATGGTGATCGTCAACACCGTCATCCTCGTGCGGAACAGCCTCGAACGAACCCAGGTCGATTTCGCGATCACCCTCGCCTGCTACGGACTCGGCTCCATGCTCGTCGCCCTCAACCTGCCGCGGGTGCTGGATCGCTATCCGGATCGACGCGTGATGCTGACCGGATGCGCCATCCTCCCGAGCGGGCTCGTCGCCGTCGCGCTGCTGGTCCTGGCTCAGGACTCCGCGCCGGCCTGGCCCGGCGTGCTCACGGTCTGGTTCGTTCTCGGCGCCGCGACCGCACTGATCCTCACGCCGTCGGCCCGGCTCCTCCGCCGCTACTCCGACGACACCAACCGGCCCGCGGTCTTCGCCGCCCAGTTTTCGCTCTCCCACGCCTGCTTCATCATCACCTACTTGCTGGCCGGGATCCTCGGGGCAACGCTCGGACTTGCCCCGACTGCCCTCGCCCTGGCCGCCATCGCCGTACTCGCCGGACTCGCGGCGGTCCGGTCGTGGACATCCGCGTCAACACAGCTTCAGAAGGCCAATAGGTGAAGGACTACGGCTTCGTGTGAGTCAACATGCCTGAGACTTCGATCTGCCCTCGTGTCCCGACTGTGACGCCGACCTTGTCGAAGTGCAGGTCCGCGGTGGCGGGTCTACGTACGGTGGCCACGAGGAGCTTGCTGGTCCGGATTGTCTCCTTGCCGGTGGCGCTTGTCACCTCGGCGATCACGTCGCGGGTGCCCTCGGATTCTTCCTGCGACGCCAGCCGGGAGCGCACCAGGACGGTCACCTCGCAGCCGAGCCGGGAGAACANGGCCACGTAGCCCCCCCCCCCCCGGACCAGCAATGACTCGGGCATTTCGTCTAGCTCCATGGCGTTCGCCGAGGTCAGGTAGCCCACCTCGGACAACCCCGCAATGGGTGGTGCCCACGGGGCGGAGCCGGTGGCCACAAGGTACTGGTCCGAACGCATGGTTTCCACGCTGCCGTCGTCCGAGGTGATCTCCAGTAGCGGCTCCTCCGTAGTTCCCGTAAACGTTGCGTCGCCGTGACGGAAGGCCCAATCGTATTCGGCGATCAAGTCCCCCTAATTGCTGGCCCGCATCGTGGTGACCAGAGCGCGCTTGCCCTCGATTAGCTCCTTCATATCCACCGGCTCCGCAGAGGCTGCGATGCCGGGGAATCGCCTCGTATCGAAGGCAACATGGCGAGCTTCGGCGGCCGCCAACAGGGCCTTAGACGGCATACATCCCGTATTGACGCAGGTGCCTCCGATAGTTGCACGCTCGACTATTACCACTTGCTTGTCAAGCCTGGTCGCCAGGATCGCGGCCGCGAATGCTGCACCACCGGAACCGATGATCGCCAAGTCAAAGTCGGTCGGCGTTGTTTTACACATGAATCCTCCAAGTGCTTCCAATCGGCAATCGCGCTGCCGCCGCGCAGTGCGGTGTGCACGGACCACGAGTCCGGTCATGGCAGGAGCACAGGGTGCGCATAGGAGGAACGGCTGATGTGGCCGGGATGACGGCGAAAACGCTGCGCTATGTCGAGGATCGAGGCTTGCTTCCTCCGCCGGAGCGAGCCTCGAAGGGGTATCGGGAATATGGGCACGACACCCTCAGTCGGCTGAGCTTTCGGCGGGCGCGCGACAGTTGCCGGCTTCCATCAAGACGTCGCTGCGGCAGACCCCACAGGATGCGATCCTGACGAGATCTGCAACTACCTGAAGACCTCGCGTCGAACACATTGAACCGTGCCATGGGCTGCGGGAACAGCGGCATCGGAGAGCACGTGCTCCGACCGCCGGTCGCCGCGACCACATCAGCAGCCGATGCGCAGGCGAGTTTTTGCTCAGGCCTGTATAGAAAGCAGTATTATCGTAAATAATACAATTCGACGAATCATGGTCTCGCTGAGGGTCCGTCCGAAGAGACAACGGCATGAGTGACGGGAATGCAATGAACAGAAGACGTGCAGTGGCCATGGGCTCGATCCCCCTTGTCATCGTGGCGGCCGCGACGACAATTCTGATGACCACAACCGATGACCCGGAGGCCCGGGTAGCCATGCATGAGGGTCTCGTGACCGGAACGGTCTGGGTCGCCAACGAAGATGGCGCCAGCCTGAGCGCGATCGACGCGGCCTCGAACAAGGTCGCAACCACCCTGACCGGTCTTAAGAGCCCACACAATGTGCAGGCGACAGCCGATGGGGAGTCCGTGTGGGCCGTCAGTGGATCCACGTCTATGGCGATCAAGCTCGACGCATCAACGTTGGCTGTGACGGGAATGGTCGCCACCGGCGCCATGCCTGCTCACGTTGTCGTCACTCCGGATCTCACGACGAGTTACACAACCAATAACGCTGACGACACCGTGACGGCAGTCAATGCCTCGACGATGCAGTCGGTGGCCACCATCCCCGTCGGGACAGGCCCACACGGGCTCCGGCCAAGCCCCGATGGAAAATGGATCTACGTCGCCAACATCGGCGGAACGACTCTGAGCGTCGTCGATACCGCAACTAACTCACAGGTCGCAGAGATTGAGGTCGGCGCGGCGCCCGCCCAAGTGGCATTCTCGCCGGACGGACGCTTCGTGTACGCCTCGCTCAGTGGGGAAAATGCCGTTGCCAAGGTAGACGTGGCCACCCGCAAGCTGGTTGGAAAGACCGCGGTCGGCTCCGGACCGATCCAGACGTTCGTGAGCCCGGACAACAAGTACCTACTGGTAGCCAACCAGGGCACCGACGACGAACCAGGCACAACAGTCTCGATCCTGAGTGTCGATACATTCAAGGTTGTGAAGAGCGTGAAGACGGGCGACGGCGCCCACGGCGTCGTCATTGACCCCTCCAGCCGACACGCGTACGTCACCAACATGGCCGCAGACACGGTCGCCGTCCTCGATCTGAAGTCGCTCACCGTCGTGGCACGTATCCCGGTCGGATCCACACCGAATGGAATTAGCTTCTCAACGCAGACCGTCGAACCGTCCCCGGAAACAAAGCTGGAGCTTCCGGTGGTTTCTGGCGACTCGTCGACGATGAAGCACTAGGCACTGTCAGGCGCTGGCGGCGCAGTGCGCATGGGGGAGGTTAGGAGCGGACCAATCGTGCGATTGCGATTGAAGCTTCCTTGATCTTGGCGTCGCCTTCTTCACCGCCAGCAGCGACAGCGGCAACAACACAGTGGCTCATGTGGTCCTCGAGTAAGCCCAAGGCCACGGACTGCAGAGCGCTGGTCATAGCTGATATCTGCGTCAGAATGTCGACGCAGTACAGCTCATCTGCGACCATTCCCTGCAATCCCCTGGCCTGTCCTTCGATTCGTCGGAGGCGCTTCACATACGCGTCTTTGCTCGATATATAGCCGCGCGGGCCAGCGTGGGTTGTCATCGCGCTCTCGTCGTTGAAATCACTCATTGATGTGTGTATCCGATCTGGTCTGCCCCGCGCGATCCCGGTGGCCTGCCGGCGAGTGGTGGCACTTTGAATTTTCCGAGTATACCCCCGGGTGGTATACCTCACACGCGGCGGGGTGACCAACTGTGCGCACCGGTCTCATGTTGACCGGGTACCCCCCTGGGGTATACCGTGGGTGTATCCCCTGGGAGTACGTCCCGACGGTTGCTTCGATCGCCGAGGAACGAAAGGAATCGCGAATACTATGTCGACGTTGAATATGAACGACCCTGGTCTTTCTGACTCTTCGTGCACGTGCGGGTCGCACGATCACAAATCCGAGCGCACCGCAGAACCTACCGGCATGACCACCACTTTCCAGGTATCGGGAATGACCTGCTCTCACTGTGTGAAGAGCGTGACGGCCGAAGTGGGCCAGGTCGCCGGAGCCGAAGCCGTGGACGTTGACCTTGTTCCGGGCGGCGTCTCCGTGGTCACCGTCTCCAGCTCCGGACCCCTCGATCCCGCCGCTGTGGCCGCCGCCATCGATGAGGCAGGCTACGAACTGGTCACGGCGACCCGATGAGTGGAGAGCAGGTCGACCTTCTCGTCGGCGGCATGACCTGCGCCTCCTGCGCGGCGCGAATTGAAAAAAAACTCAACCGGATGCCCGGGGTCGAGGCATCGGTGAACTACGCCACCGAGAAGGCCAGTGTCCTCATCCCTGACGGCACGACGGTTGAGGATGCCATCGCGGTGATTGAGGAGACCGGATACACGGCCGCACGTCCGAAACCGCCTGAGGCGCCGACACTCGATATGCCCACGGACCAAGACCGCGAAGTGGCCAGCCTGCGCCAGCGGCTGATCCTGTCCGCCCTGCTCGCCACCCCCGTGCTCCTGCTCTCGATGATCCCCCCGCTGCAATTCACCAATTGGCAATGGCTGGCTCTCACCCTTGCCGCCCCGGTCGCCGTCTGGGGAGCATGGCCGTTCCATCGCGCTGCCTGGGTGAATTTGCGCCACGGTGCTGCGACTATGGACACCCTGATCAGTATCGGAGTGCTCGCCGCACTCGGCTGGTCGCTCTACGCCCTCTTCCTGGGAATGGCTGGAGTCCCGGGCATGACCATGGCCTTCAGCTTCACCACCACCCCGGGAAGCGGTGCCGATGAAATCTACCTGGAGGTCGCATCCGCCGTCACGGTGTTCATCCTGGCCGGCCGTTACTTCGAGGCCCGTGCGAAGAAACAGTCTGGTGCCGCGCTGAAGGCGCTGCTCGAACTCGGGGCGAAAGAGACGACCCTTCTGCGGGATGGTGTCGAGACCACCGTCCCCACCGCGTCGCTGGTCGTCGGCGACCAGTTCGTCGTCCGTCCCGGCGAGAAGATCGCCACGGATGGAACCGTTGTAGAAGGTAACTCGGCGATCGACGTCAGCATGCTCACCGGCGAGTCCGTTCCGGTCGAGGTCGGGCCCGGCGCAGCCGTGGTCGGCGCCACCTTGAACTCGGGTGGTCGCCTGGTCGTGCGGGCCACCCGCGTTGGCGCGGACACGCAGCTCGCCCAGCTAGGCCGCTTGGTCGAACAGGCGCAGACCGGTAAGGCCGAAGTACAGCGCCTCGCCGACCGGGTCTCAGCGATCTTCGTCCCGATCGTGATCGGGTTGTCGCTGGCCACCCTTGTGGTCTGGCTGCTGCTCGGAGCAGGGACCGTCGTCGCATTCACCGCGGCCGTGGCGACGCTCATCATCGCGTGCCCGTGCGCGCTCGGCTTGGCGACCCCGACCGCTCTGCTCGTGGGCACCGGGCGTGGTGCGCAGTTGGGCATCCTGATCAAGGGACCCCAGATTCTCGAATCAACCCGCCGGGTAGACACCATCGTGCTCGACAAGACCGGCACGGTCACGACCGGCCGGATGACGCTCGTGGCCGCCGTTCCCGTCGCTGGTGGAGACGAGCAGCTCTTGCTTCACCTCGCCGGAGCCGCGGAAACGGGTTCCGAACATCCCATCGCCCAGGCGATTGTGTCTGGTGCCCGGGAACGCGCCGGCGAACTACCGTCACCCGAGTCCTTCGCGTCGACGGACGGTCTCGGCGTTCAAGCCCTGGTCGGCGGTCGGGTCGTTCTCGTGGGACGTCCGCGCTGGCTGACGGAACAGTGGACTATCCCGCTTCCGTCAGAGCTCGAGACGGTGCTGGCCGCCTTCGAGGCACAGGGTCGAACCGCGGTCGCCGTCGCCTGGGACGGCCAGGCCAGGGGTATCCTCGCCGTCTCTGACGTCGTCAAAGACACCAGCGCTGCCGCGATCGCGGAGTTCCGTCGCCTGGGTCTGCAGCCGGTGCTCCTCACCGGCGACAACGAGGCCGTCGCGGCCTTCGTTGCGGCTGAGGTCGGTATCAGCGACGTTCGTGCCGGTGTGCTGCCGGCCGAGAAAGCTCAGATCATCCGGGAGCTGCAGAGCGAGGGTCGCGTGGTTGCCATGGTCGGCGACGGCGTGAACGACGCTGTGGCACTGGCCACCGCGGACCTGGGCATTGCGATGGGAACGGGAACGGATGTCGCCATCGAGGCCAGCGATCTGACCCTGGTCAGAAGCGACCTCATCGCGGCAGCTGATGCGATCCGACTCTCCCGGCGCACCCTGTCGACCATCAAGGCCAACTTGTTCTGGGCCTTCGCCTACAACGTGGCGGCGATCCCGCTGGCCATGCTGGGCTTGCTCAACCCGTTGATCGCCGGCGCGGCCATGGCGCTGTCATCTGTTTTCGTGGTGAGCAACAGCCTTCGGCTGCGCGGCTTTCGCGGACTCAACGTGGCGAGTGCCCCGATACCTACCGGAACGCTCACCGAACATCCTGCCACCATCGGGTGACCTGTGGAATCGCATCTCACAGGTCACACCATGTGAAAGTCGATACTCTTGGGGCAGGCATGTGCGGGAATCGACTCCGCCAGGCACGGTACCGGAGGTGACATGAAGCTGGATAGCACGGCACACATTGCTTCGCGCAACCGCCCCGTCCTCACGTCCGGGTTGGTGGCGCTGGTCGCCATGGCCGCACTTCTGTTCGGTGTGCTGGCCATGAACTCAACGCATGCCGGGCACGAGACAGGTTGGACCCAAGTTGCGTCCGACCACACCACACAGGCCGGTGTCGTCCCGAACGTCGCGGCAGTCGCAGTCCCGGCGATGTCCGTCATCGCCCACACCGGTCTCGGAGCCGTCGATTGTTCCGACTGCTTGTTGGACTGTGCGATCGTCGCGATGACCTGCACCATTCTGCTGGTGATTGCATCATTGATCTTGTTGGCTCGGTTGCCGTCAACGTACCGCCGACTGCTCGACGCGGGCGGTCACATCGTTTGGCTCTCTCTCCGCCCTGTACTGGATATTCACAGGCCGAATCTGACCATTCTTTCCATCAGTCGCATTTAGACCGAACCGCCACCGACGCGCCCTCGTGGCCGCGTGGCTTTCTTGCGCCCTGCCGGCGCCTCGGTTTCTCAGGTCTACTCATGAATGGAAAAACAATGGTTAAACCACGTACGTATCTTTTGGCAGGGGCGGCCCTCGCCGCCATTCTCACGCTCAGCGCCTGCACCAACGGGACGGAGCCCAGCAGCTCGTCCGGGTCATCCAGCGCCCCCACTGCCTCCGCTTCTTTCGCGTCGGCTGATGTGACTTTCGCACAGATGATGATCCCTCACCACGAGCAAGCCGTCGAGATGAGCGAGGACATCCTCGCCAAGGGCGAGGTCGACGTGCGCATCACTGACCTCGCCACGCAGATCAAAGCTGCCCAAGAACCGGAAATAGAGCAGCTCAGAGACTGGCTCACCGAGTGGGGCACCGATGAGACCAGCACCGGCGGCATGGATGGAATGTCGGGGATGGGTGACGGTTCGGATGGAATGATGTCCGACGACGACATGATGGCCCTGGAGAATGCGTCGGGCCCGCAGGCCGGCGAGCTGTACCTGGAACAGATGATCGTCCACCATCAGGGCGCGATCATGATGGCGGAGGTGGAACTGGATGAAGGTCAAAACGAGGACGCCAAGGCCATGGCGTCGAACATCGTCACGAGCCAGACCAATGAGATCGATGTCATGAAGGACATCCTCTCCACCCTGTAGGACCCCTCACCTTTCCCGGCGGTAAAGCCTATCGAGACCCGTCGCCTTCTGCGGGCGGCAGAAAAACAACAGCGTTATCGGCAGCCCCGCAGGCTGGCACACAAACCGCGCCGACAACAGTCCGACCGACCGGCTCCGCCACCAGTGCGGCGGCTATTGTTCGGCGTCGTGGCGATGGCCTTCGTCGCGCTTTTCGCCGTCAGTGTCTCGCTCCCCGCTCTCGCTGTGAAACCCGGCCCGGCCGCGGCGAATCCACAGAGCCAACTGGCCGCTGACGCACCCCAGGTCGTGCCCATCAACGAAGCAGACACCGTCAGAATCCTACGCGACGGTTTCACCGTGGGACGAGTGCAGAAGCCGTAGCCAGGCGCCTATAACCAAAGGTCGGCCAGCTATGTCAAGGACGTGACTTCGCCAGTTCAGTGGCCGTTCACAGTCGGGGTCCCCATCACGACGGCCTTCGGTCCGCGTGTGCCGTCCTGCGACGGCTACTCAAGCTTCAACAAGGGCCTGGACATGAATCCCGGCGTGAACACTCCCATCCAGGCAATCGCGGACGGCATCGTGAAGGACGTCTCGGCAACCGACGACAGCGGCCTCGGCGTGTACGCCATCATCGAGCACATGATCGACGGCCGCCTGGTCAGAAGCCTCTACGCCCATATGTCGGAAGGCACCCTAGCTCTCGAAATCGGGCAACCCGTACTCGTCGGCCAGCTCGTCGGCAACGTCGGCAGCACCGGGCAGAGCACCAGTCCACACCTTCATTTCGAGATCCTCCTCGGCGGTTCAAAGCCGACGGACCCATTCGCCTGGCTCACAGAGAGAGTTCGCCCCAATGACGCAAACTGAATCACGACCTCGACACCCGCTTCTCCCGAAGTGGGCTGGAGGGATGGTGGCCACTCTTTCCCTCCTCGCCATCATCGGGGTCGCGCCGCGTGCGGCGGCAGCCGAATACCCGTCATGGTCAGACGTTGAGACCTCCCGTACAAACGAGACGGCGAAGCAAACTCAAATCACGGTGCTCAAAAACCTCATCGCCGGGCTGACGACCGAGGTGGCTGCGGCCCGTGACCTGGCCACGCGCCGTGGCGCTGATTACGAGCACGCTCAAGGCGCATTCGACGAGGCCACCTACCGTGCCACGACGCTCCAGGGCCAGGCCGATAAAGCGAACCAGCTCGCCAACATTTCGCAGCAACAAGCCGGCCGATTGGCGGCTTTGCTGGCGCGTGCGAGTGCCTCCGACCTCTCGATGAACATCTTCCTTGAAGGAGAAAACTCCGACGCGCTGCTCTACCAGCTCGGCGCCATGAGCAATCTCACCGAGCGTTCAAGCAAGATCTATGACCAGGCAGCAGCAGACCGTAACTCCGCGACCTCCCTGACCGACCAGGCGAATGTTGCACAGAAGGAGCTTGGCGCGTTGGCCAAGAAAGCGGAGACGGCTCTGACCGATGCCACCACCGCCAGCACCGCCTTGGAGACCAAGCTCACCGAACAAGAACAGAACTCGGGCACCCTCCAGGCTCAACTGGCGGTCCTGACCGAAAATCGTGCGGCAACAGAAGCTGACTTTGCCACGGACGAGGAAGCACGACGATCGGCGGCGGCGGCGGCTGCGGCGGCCGCCGCTGCAACCGCTGCCCCCAGCACCGGCGGTGACGCTGGGAGCGCGGACCGCGATCTCGGTCAACTCAGCGGCCAGGGATGGGCGCTTCCTGTGTCTGGATGGATCAGCGACTCCTTCGGCCCACGAGCCTCCAAACCCGTTGACGGTGTCGGAGCCTTTCACTACGGCACCGACATCGCTGCCGGGTGCGGGCAGGCGGTCTCGGCGGCCACCGGCGGCACCGTCATCTACTCCGGTTATCTCGGCAGTTACGGCAACTGGGTTCTCCTCGATCACGGCAACGGTGTGCAGACCGGCTATGCCCACAACAGCCAGATCCTTGTCGGCAATGGCCAGAGCGTGGCCGCCGGCGAGACGACCGCCCTCGTCGGCACGACCGGGGCGTCCAGCGGTTGCCATTCGCACTTCGAGGCTCGGGTTGATGGAGCGCGCATTGACCCGGCACCCTTCATGAGCGCGCGAGGAATCACCCTTGGTTAGCCCCAGGCGGGGGTCCCGAAAACGCGCGGCAGCATCAGACGGGCCCTCCGCCAGCCCCACAGCAATACGCGCCATCCACACTCAACCCACGAAAGATCTCCCCGCTGATGAACATTCATGCCCGCATCCCGAGCCCCGATGTCAGGTCCATCCAACTGGAGCCGATCCTGCTCCACTTCTACGCCCTGTTCATCCTCGCGGCCATCGCAGCCGCCCTCATTCTGACTTCCCGGCGGCTCACCCACCGTGGTGGAGGACCCGGAATCGTCCTTGATTTCACCTTGTGGGCAGTCCCTTTCGGGGTCATCAGCGGGCGGCTCCACCATGGGGCCACCCATCCGACGGACTATTTGTGTCCCGGAGCCAACTTATGGACGACCCGAATTCGAGGTGCTGGGCTCCGCAGGCTCGACCCGGGGTCCCCGTTCACACTATCGATGCGCCGGCTAATGCCTGATACTGACCACAACACCAAGCCGGTCATCAACGGCGTCGCTCGCCTAACCGGCGTTGCCGTGGCGACCGTCTCTCGCGTTGTCAACGGATCCGCGCGGGTCAGCACAAGCGCAGCCGAAGAACTCGTCACCTACCTCCTGAACCTCGGCCACTCGCAAGTTCATTACGCCAACGCTCCCCCACAGCAGGAAGAAGACGACCGAGGCGCGGGCTGGCGACGTGCTCTCCGCGCCGCCGGGGTGGTCCCACCCGAGGTCATTCACGCCAGTGGAGACCCCCACTCAGGACGAGAGATCGGCCGTCTACTCGCGAAGATCGGTGAGATCACAGCCATCTTCTGCGGCAACGACGTCCTGGCGATAGGGGTCATCAGCGGCCTCGCCGACGGTGGCAAGTCAGTTCCGGTTGGCGTGAGCGTCGTGGGAGTCAACGACCATCCGCTCGCGAAGATCTGGTTGCCCAAGCTGACGACAGTGAACCAAAGTTTCGCGAATCTCGGATCGCGCGCCCGCGAGCTACTCCACGGGTTGATCGATGGCGGAAGCGTCCAGGCGGTCACCCCCGCCGTCCAGCCAAACGTCGTCATTCAAGACAGTGCAGCAGCCTCCAGGAGCCGTCGTCGGCCGTAGGGTGAACGCTCAGCCACGCTTAACTACTATGGTGAATAGTAGTTTGGGATGCGCCCGACTGGTATTGATTGGAGCTCGTTCATGGGGCAGGTCTTGCTCTCGACAACGATCCTGGCAGCGTTTCTCGGCGGCGGCGTGGCCCTCCTGGTCCCATGCTGCGCCTCCGTCATGTTGCCGGCGTTCTTCGCTTCCAGCTTCCGCAGCCGGAGCCAGATCCTCGGCATGACACTGGTGTTCGCCGCCGGGGTCGGCACCATCATCCTCCCCATCGCCTTGGGCGCTGCGTTCCTCAGCCGCATTTTGTTCCAGTACCATTTTGGGAATTTTCAGTGTCGTCGGTCTCGCGATGGTGGCAGTGGGCGTTGCCACCCTGGGGGGCTGGAAAATGACGCTATCGATGCCTTCTGGACGCGGCGGCGGAACGGGCATCGGCTCGGTGTACGGACTCGGAGTGTTCTCCGGTGCCGCCAGCGCGTGCTGCGCCCCAGTCCTCGCCGGAGTGGCGGCGCTCTCCGGTGCCACTTCGTCTTTCCCGGCCGCCGCCGCAGTGGGCGTCGCCTACGTATTCGGGATGGTCGCTCCCGTGTGCGCCTTGGCGTTGGTGTGGGACAGAAAAGACTGGGGAGCCAGTCGCCTGCTCGCGGCCACGACCATCCCGATCGGGCCCGGGGCCCGGTGGCGGTTGCCCGTGGGAACAGTGCTCTCAAGCGGGTTGATGATCGCCATGGGCGTGCTCACCGTCGTCCTCGCAGTGCAGGGACCGGGCATGGCACCGGACGGGTGGCAGGTTGAACTTGCCGCAGCACTGGGGCACTGGGCCGCCGTCATCCAGCAGTTCCTGGCCTTCATTCCAGGGTGGATATCGACGCTCGCCGTCTTCGCCGCTCTCGGCGCTTTGGTCTGGACGGCGCTGCGCAGCCGAAAGCACGCAGCCACGCCGACCGCCTCCGGCAACCGACCCGACCAGGCGCATACGCGCACCCAGACAGAGGAGTCACAGTAGTGGCATCACGGAAGAAAGGCCGTCCGGGCACATGCCTGCAGTCACGCGCCAGGAGCACCGGGTTGCGCCGGGCAACGATGATAGTGGGCATCATGGCGGTTGCGGCAGCCATCCTGGTGGTCATGGAAAGCACTTGGAACGGGACCCCCACGGCTGTGGAAAACACCGCCTCCGTCAGTTATGCCGTGGGTGCTCCCGGCCCGGGCGCGGAAGCCCCCGACTTTTCTCTCGCTTCCACGGCCGGGGGGACGGTCAATCTCAGCGACTACCGTGGCGAGTCCGTCCTGCTCTTTTTCCATGAGGGGATCGGGTGCCAGCCGTGCTGGGACCAAATCCGCGATCTGGACGCCGCCGAGACCGAGCTGCAGTCCGTCGGCGTCGATCAGCTCCTCACCATCACCAGCGGGCCGGTGGACCTGATCGCCCAAAAAATGGCCGACGACAAGCTGACGGCGGTCGCTTTGGCCGACATCCGTCTGGATTTCTCCCTGACTTACCAGACCAACAAGTACGGAATGATGGGTGAATCCCGCAACGGACACAGCTTCATCCTGGTTGGGCCGACGGGGGAAATTGAGTGGCGAGCCGACTACGGCGGCCCGCCTAACTACACCATGTACGTGCCGGTAGACGAGATCCTCACCCAGATGCAGGCTCTCCGGACCGACGCCTGATGCGAATCACCGTACTGACGCAAGCCTCGTGCCACGCCTGCGATCAAGCCAAGCTGGTACTGTCCCGACTCGCCGCGGACTACTCCTTTCAGGTCGAGACGATCGGCCTCGACACCGATGAAGGCCGGGCTCTGGCCGCTCGGAACGGCATCATCTTTGCCCCCAGCATCCTGATCGACGACGTCATGTTCAGCTACGGAGGCTATCGGAGAAGAAGCTGCGGCACCACCTGTCCCGCCCCGACGTAGCCGCCCAGGGGCAGCCGGGCTCGAACGGCAGCTCACAGGGCGTTGCCGTACATCACAATGCAGAACAGCAATAGAGAGGACCGTCCAAATGGAACACCCGAACACAGAGGACAGAGCACATCGGCAGGCGATCGTTGCGGCCGCACGAGCGGAGCTGAAGCGGGGCGAGCGGCGTCGGAGGTTCTGGATCTACGGCTTGGGCACCGTCGTCGCAATCACCCTCGTGGCAACCGTTGTCTCCATCTTCATCGTCAACCAGAAAGACCAGGACGCGGCCAGATCGGCAACAGACAAGCCAATCAGCGGCGTGGAGAGTTCTGATGGATTGAGCCGCGACCACGTGGTCAACGAGGTTGCGTTTCCAACGCTTCCCCCCGTCGGCGGAGAACATTCCGCCGAGCTGACAAACTGCGGCGTGTATACGAAGCCGGTAGACACCTGGCGGGCCGTGCACTCGCTCGAGCATGGCGCGGTGTGGGTCACCTACCGATCCGATCTGCCGCAAGAGCAGATCGACACTCTGACGGCTGATGCCGAGTCGAACCCATACGAACTCTTGAGCCCGTATCCCGACCTCCCCGCCCCGATTATCGCCAGCGCCTGGGGAAAACAACTGCAACTGGACAGCGTGGATGACCCGCGCCTGCAGTTGTTCCTGCAGACCTACCTACAGGGGCCACAGACACCCGAACCCGGCGCACCCTGCTCTGGTGGCGTCCAGGGCTGATCAGCACAGGAACCCGCGGGCGCAGCAGGGACCGTACGTTACTATGGAAGGTAGTTGATTAGGGGTTTTCGTTTCCATTAGAGCGTAGAAGGGAGCAACCCATGGTGCGCCCACTCGGCACGCTGGAACAGCACGTCATGGATCGCATCTGGTCCTGGGGGCGCCCGGTCGCCGTTCGCGAGGTGCTGGAGGATCTCCAACGCGAGCGCACACTCGCCTACACAACGGTAATGACGGTTATGGACAACCTGCGCCGCAAAGGCTTGCTGACCCGGGAGAAGGACGGCCGTGCGTATCTTTACCGACCTGCGCAGACTCGTGAGCAGCACACTGCCGCGTTCATGGGGGAAGTCCTTGCCGGAGGAGCTGACACTTCGGTGACACTTTTGCACTTCCTCGACCATATTCCGCCAGAGGAAGTCGCCAGCCTCCGTCTTGCCCTTGACGAGCACCTTCAGGGTCGCACAAGCACCGCGCCATGATTGCTCCAGCTGTTTTGACGGTCCTCGCCGTGATTCTGGCCGTCCTGGGGCCGGCCCTATTGCGCCGGATGTCGTGGCTCGAGCGGTCTCCCCGGATCGGGATCGCTGCTTGGCAAACGCTGAGCGTCTCAATTGTTTTGGCGGTGCTGCTTGCCGGTTCGAGCCTGGCCATCCCCGCGATTCCCTGGACCATCAACCTCGCCGACTGGATCCGAACCTGCGCGATGGCCCTCCTCGCGCAATACTCCACGCCAGGCGGTGCCGTGGTCAGCGCCACCGGCGCTGCCGCCGCAAGTGCCATCCTCGTCCGGGTCGCCTATTGCCTGGCCGCGGACCGGGCAATCGCAGCCCGTAACAGGAAAGTGCAACTGGACGCCCTGGCCCTCATTGCGCGACCCCACCTCCGATACGACGCTCTCGTCGTCGACCATCCGGCCGCCGCCGCGTACTGCCTACCAGGCAGGATTCACCAGGTCGTCTTGACCAGCGCCGCCCTGTCGGCGTTGGATCACAATCAGCTCCTCGCCGTTCTGGCCCACGAAAGGGCGCACCTGCGAGGACGCCACGACCTCATCCTCGCGGCATCCGACGCGCTGCAGCATGCGTTCCCCCGCGTCACAGCGTTTCGAACCGCACGCAGAGAACTCGGCCGGCTCGTCGAGATGCTGGCCGATGACAGTGCGGGCAGACACAGCGACCGGACCACAGTGGCCACCGCCCTGGTGCGCCTGGCTGAACACGGTCTGACCCCGGCGGCGGCCCTCGGCGCTGGGGGAGAGTCAGCTTCCAGCCGAGTCAGGAGACTCATTTCACCGGTTCGGCCCCTCGGCGCCGGGAAGACAACCGTCGCTGCTTTGGCTATGGGATTGTTGATCGCATTGCCCTTGTTCCTCGCCATCGCCCCCGCATCCGCAGCGGGAACAATGGACCCGTGCCCGGAGGACGAGCAGTCCTTGACCATGTGATCGACGCTGCGCATTCCCCCCGGAAGCCCGGATCTCACACTGCAACCGCACTGACGGCCATCAAAAAATAAGTGTCTAGGCAGGAAAAAAACCCCAATCCGGCAGATGTCGGATTGGGGTTTTAGTCAGTCCTGGGCTCGCGAAGCTGAGACTTCCTTACGCAAACGTGCACGTTCGTACAGCTCATTGGTCTTCGGGCTGAACTCACTCACCGGGCGCCCACATCCGACCGTCGCGTGGCGCCCACACCATTCCCGCTCGCCCGCAGCGTGTCCACCTCGGCGCGCAGTGTGGTCAACTCCATTTCATCGGCCGCCGACAGCGACTTCGGCGCATCAGCTGTCTTCTTCCCTCGCATCATGAACCACATCATCGAGCCCATAACCACTGGGCAGGCCAGGAGGGCCAGACCATAGAGCGCCGTACTCACCGTGACGCCTCCGGGCTTTTATTGCCAGCCTCCGACGAAGCGTCGCCAGCCGGGTGATGGGCCATCATCTCTTCGTGCATTTTCGCCATGCCGGGTGCACCGGCCGTCATGTCAGCCGTGTCGGACATCCCGGCCATCATCTGTTCGTGCATTTTCACCAGACCGGGTGCTCTGTGCATCGCGGCCACGTGTCCGCGGGCGCTATCCTCGGCCTGACCCGCCGGGGCCGGAGGGCTGCTGCCCTCGGCCGCGTAGGCCGGAGCGACGGTGCCTGCTGCAAGCAACGCACCAGCGGCCAGGGAGATGATCCAGATTCGTGAGCGCATGAGCGCCTCCTTCTTTGTCTACTATCTTTCATAGTAGTCGCCGGGGTTGGCTCCCGTCCCAGTGAACCGCGGTCACACAGGAAAGTCCCTGTCAGCGGTCCTTGTTACTTTGCTTCAATGACGCCCATCATCCCGTTGTCCTCGTGATCGAGGATGTGGCAGTGATAGACAGCCCGTCCGGCGAAGTCGTCGAAGGCAACGCGGACCTTCACCCGCCCCGCTGCCGGAACGTTTAGGACGTCTTGCCAAACCACAGACTCGACTGCCCTGCCATTTTCCTCAACGAGCTGCATTGGCCACACGTGAAGATGCAGGGGGTGGTCCATCTGGGTGGGGTTGGTCAGGGTCCATTCTTCGATACTGCCGGACTGAACCGTGGTGTCCGTTCTAGCCGCGTCGAACACCTCCCCATTGATGGTGAAACTCATCATCGAGCCGCCCCTCATTCCGCCCATGCCCATCCCGAACGTGAGCTCGCGACGAGCCGTCACCGGCCGCGAACGAAGATCGGAGGGCGCGGCCTGCTCGGGGACTGCGGACAGAGCAGTAACCGCATCACCGGACACCGTCAGCGTCGCCACTGAAACGCCGCGAGGGTTGGCCTGAGCGTCCTGTCCGCTGGGTCCAGCGCCGCCGCCCATCATCCCGCCCATCATTCCGTTCGCGCTGCCGCGGTCGTAGGGCAAGGCCTGGAAGATGGACGTTCCTGCGATAGTGGAAACGAGCAGGTCCGCTCGATTGCCGGGAAGCAGCACCACCTCGTCGACGTCGCCGGGGGTCTGGAACCGCCCGGAGTCGATGCCGAGAAGTTGCAGCTGCTGCCCGTCAAGGCGCAGCCGCAGATACCTGGACACACAGGCGTTGACGATGCGCCAACGTTCGCGTCCCCCCGGACGGGCGGTCATGACCGGATTCACCTGCCCGTTGACCAGAACGAGTTGTCCTTCCCGTCCCGCCGTCTGTTCCATCGGCGTGACGGGAGGGATGCGGCCCAGGCTGTCCAGTGTGATGTCTGAGATGACGAGCACGCGCTCTCGCGTTGCCCTGATAGGCGTGGGGTCCTCGACAATGATGGCCCCGTAAAGGCCGCCGAAGACCTGATCGGCGACGAACCCGTGGTAGTGCGGGTGATACCAGTACACTCCCGGCGGGTGATCAGGCGGCAGCTGATATTCGTAGTCGAATGAGTCTCCGGCCTTCACGGTCACGAACATGTTGTCGCCGTTGTCCGACGGAGAAACATGCAATCCGTGCACGTGCAGGTTGCTCGGATCGTTGAGGCCGTTGTGCAGGCGCACACTGAGCGTGTCGCCCGCCTGAACGCGTAGGGTAGGCCCCGGCACGCCCCCGTTATAGCTCAGCACGGTGGCACCGCGACCGGAAATCTTCACGTCCCCCGGTGCAGCATCCAGGCGTACCTTGAGGCGGCCATCGGCGCTACGCAACTCGGGCGGCTGAACCAGTGGATCCCCGGAGGGCGCCCCAAAGCCTGAGCCGGTGGCCAAAGGCGATGCTGTCTGCTGGCTCCAGAGAAGTCCCGCTCCCCCGGCAACCGTGCTCGCCAGCCCGAGGCCACCGAGCGTGAGAGCGCTTCGACGGCTGAGAGGCTTCACCACTTATCCTCGCCCAGGACTGCGCGCTGTTCGCGGTACTGCTCCGCGGTCAGCTCACCCCTGGCGAAACGTTCATCCAGTATCTGGCGCGCGCGGCCAGGCCCAACCTCTCCCCCCTGCTTCGGCCCGACACTACGATCTCCAGAAAACAGCCGAACCATGAGCACGACCAGCAACGAGATACCGACAATTGTCAGCAGCCCGAAGAGCCAGTACAGCCCCATACTTCCTCCATAGCCCCACATCATGATCCGACTCCTTCGACTCATATTTCGTGAATAGACACTGCCATAAGCATACCCCTTGGGGTATTTTGGACAATCAAACGGCGTGCACCACTCCCCTTTTTCAGGCGGTGCATCCTCCCGGAAGGGGTAGTCGTTCAGTGCGCCTCAAGCCGTCACGGCGAGCAACGAACGACAAGCGAGCCGTGAGCCGGTAGAAGCATTCCGGAATACTATCTATCCTAGTAGCGTTGCCTGATTAACGACCCAGAGGCCCTACGACAGCCTCCCACCGACGAGGTGGATCGCCCCGATCGTATACCCCCCATGGGTATAGGGTGAGAGTGTTCGACACGGAGATTGTCGCTGTGAGGCCGATTCTTCAGAATGGAAGATTCACATGACTCAGGAAGCCGAAACTACTGTCCTCGAAGTGCGGGGCGTTCAATGGGCATCCTCGCGAGCGATCGTCGAGTCGGTGCTCGCCCGCCGCCCCGGCGTGTTAAGCGTTGATGCGAATCCGGTAGCGCAAACCGCGAGCGTGACCTTCGATCCCAGGCAGACCTCCGTCACTGATCTGGCGGCATGGGTCCGGGAATGCGGTTACCACTGCGCTGGACGCTCCGTGCCCGATCACATCTGCGATCCGATGGCGTCATCCGTCACCGACCACACCGAACATGAAATGAAGACCGGACAACCGCCTCGAACCATGCAGGAGACCATGGGGCATGGTGGAGCGCACGGCGACATGTCCATGGCCGGCATGATCCGGGACATGCGCAACCGGTTCATGGTGGCGGCGATCCTGTCAGTTCCGATCACCCTGTGGTCGCCGATCGGCCGGGACGTTTTCGGTTTCGCGATTCCTGCCCCGTTCGGGCTGCGGGATGACGTTTTCGCGTTGATCCTGTCTCTGCCGGTCATTTTCTATTCGGCTTGGATCTTTTTCGATGGGGCCTTCCGGGCGCTGCGGGCCCGAACCCTGGACATGATGGTTCTGGTAGCCGTCGGTGTTGGAGCGGGCTGGCTCTATAGCCTGTCTGTCACCCTTACCGGTGGTGGGGAAGTTTTCTACGAGGCTGCGACCGTTCTGACCAGCTTCGTCCTCCTGGGCCACTGGTTTGAAATGCGTGCCAGGGGCGGCGCAAACGACGCCATCCGTACGCTGCTCGAGTTGGCACCGTCGATGGCATTCGTCATCCGCGACGGGGAACCGGTTGAGGTCCCGACCGCGGAGGTTGTCCCGGGCGACCTCCTCCTGGTTCGGCCCGGAGCAAAAGTTCCAACTGACGCCGTCGTAGAAGACGGTGAGTCCGACATCGACGAATCCATGGTCACCGGGGAGAGCCTTCCCGTCGCCAAGAGCATCGGATCGACCGTGATCGGCGCCACAGTGAACACCACCGGAACCCTTCGCGTGCGGGCGACCAAAGTCGGCGCCGATACCGCACTCGCGCAGATCGTGGCCCTGGTTCAGGAAGCACAGAACTCCAAGGCCCCCGGACAACGGCTAGCCGACCGCGCGGCCTTCTGGCTTGTGCTCGTAGCCCTCATTGGCGGCAGCGCCACCCTGGGTGCGTGGCTCTTGGCCGGCGCGAGCCTTCCTACCGCGATCCTCTTTGCGATCACCGTCGTCGTCATCACCTGCCCGGATGCGTTGGGCCTGGCGACACCGACCGCCATCATGGTCGGCACCGGTCTGGGCGCCAAACGCGGTGTCCTCTTTAAAACTGCGACCGCGTTGGAGACTTCGGCTCGCATCGACACGGTCGTCCTGGACAAGACGGGAACTCTGACCAGGGGCGAACCAGAGGTGACGGACTTCATAGCTGTCGGGATGGATGAGGTCGAGTTGCTGGCCCTTGTCGCTGCAGTGGAACGGGAGTCCGAGCATCCGCTCGCCGCAGCCGTCGTCAGTTACGCCGTCGGGCGCGGCGCGAAAGCGTTGGAAGCATCTGCGTTCCGCAATGTTCCGGGACATGGTGCCGGCGCCACAGTCGCAGGACGCCAGGTGTTCGTCGGCAACCGCAAACTCATGGTTGCCCAGGGCATCGATATTGATCCGGTGTCCGCCCAGCGTCAGACGCTGGCCGCGACCGGACGGACGGCGGTCCTCGTCGCCGTCGACGGGAAGGCCGCTGGGGTCATCGCCCTGGCTGACGCCGTTCGACAGACCGCGGCGGCCGCCGTTGTCGCTCTTCACGAAACGGGCATCGAGGTCGTCATGCTCACCGGCGACAATGAGGCGACCGCGCAGCGGATCGCATCCATGCTCCACATCGATGTTGTGATCGCCGAGGTGCTCCCGGAAGACAAAGCCGCGAAAATCAAGGAGCTGCAGGCCTCCGGCAAACGAGTCGCGATGGTCGGCGACGGAGTCAACGACGCTCCGGCCTTGGCACAGGCGGACCTGGGCATCGCCATCGGGGCAGGAGCGGATGTCGCCATCGATACGGCGGACGTGGTCCTGATGCGGTCCGACCCCCTCGACATCCCCATCACCCTGCGCATCGGGAAAGGCACCGTGCGCAAGATGCGCCAGAACCTCGGCTGGGCGGTCGGCTACAACGCGATCGCGCTTCCCATTGCCGCGGGCGTTTTCTTTCCGACATTCGGCATCCGGCTCAGTCCGGAAATCGCCGCCATCTCCATGTCCGGCTCTAGCGTCATCGTCGCGGTCAACGCGCTGCTGCTCAAGCGGCTGCGCCTCCCGCGACAGCCCGAGAGCACATCGGCCACCACCTTGACTGATGGAGCAGGGAATGACGTCGGAGTTTCAGCCTGATCTGGCGGCGGCGCGCAGGGGTACCACGACCGCGAAGCTGGCTCCCTGCCCGGTCCCTCCCGACGAGGCCGTCACGTCCCCGCCGTGCGCACGCGCTATTTCCCGGGCGATCGTGAGACCGATCCCTGATCCGGCGGAGCGGCGGGCCTGTCCGGGCACACGGTAGAACCGCTCGAAAACACGGTCTGTGTCCTCCTCGGCCAGGCCCACTCCCGTGTCGATCACGACGACCTCACCACGGCCGTCGGCGCCGTGCGTCGTGATCGTGACCGCACCGCCCGCCGGGGTGGCGAGCAGGGCGTTGCCGAAAAGGTTGGTCAGAACCTGGGTGATCCGGTCCGGGTCCACGTGCACGGGCAGCGGCGTGGCGACGTTGAGTGTCAACGTCACGCCCGAATCTTCGAATTGCGGAGCGAGCCGGTTGGCCGTGCGGCGAGCAAGATCGGCCAGGTCGGCATCGACTGGATGCAGGTCGAGCCGCTGTTCTTGAGCGCGCGACAGGCTGGACAGGTCATCGGAGAGGCGGTGCAGGCGGCGCAGTTCCCCGCTGAGGGAGGCGAATGTGTCGGGGCTGGCGGTGAACACGCCATCGATCAGCCCCTCGACGTAGCCGTCCAGAACGGTCAGTGGGGTTCGCATTTCATGCGCAACCTCCCCAAGCAGCCGGGTTCGCCGGGACTCGGTATCGGCCAGGGCCTGGGCCAGCGTGTTGACGTCGGTGGCCAGCGCTGCGAGTTCCGGCTCGGAGGGGACGGGAACCCTGCCTCCGTATTTTCCGGCAGCGATCAGCTTGGTCGCGGCCCGCACAGCGTTGAGGGGGCGAAGTAGGCGCCCCGTGACTGCCGCGGCGACGAAACCTGCGGCGATGACGCTGGCCAGTACCCCGACGATCAGCGAGGTCGTGAGCGCGGATAGGAAGGCGGAGCGCACGCTGGTCGCGTCCATGGCCCCCATCGACACTCCGGTGCCCTCACTGTCCATCATCATCCCCAGCCGGTCTTCGAACAGTCGAGGAGCAAGCAGCGAGATCGTCAGATAAGCCACCACGCCGCCGACCACGGCAATAGCGGCATAGGAGATGAACAGGCGCAGCGAGAGGCGCATCTTCATCTGGGCCCGGCCACAAACTTATAGCCCACGCCCCGCACCGTGGCGATCAGGTGTGGATCGCCGGCATCGTCGCCGAGTCGTGCGCGCAAACTGCGGATGTGGACATCGACGACCCGTTCGTCGCCGTAGAAATCGTAGCCCCAGACTTTTTTAAGCAGTTGTGCCCGGGAAAACACCCGCCCGGGCTCGGTTGCGAGTGCGGTGAGAAGGTCAAACTCCAGGCTCGACAACCCCACGGAGACTCCATTCGCCTCAACCTCTCGGTGGGCGGGTTTGATGGACAAGCCATCGAAGCGAAGCAGGGCGTCTCTGTCGGTCCGCTCATCCCGATTGTCACGACGGAGCATTGCCTTCACTCGAGCCGTCACCTCGCGCGGGCTGAATGGCTTGGTCACATAGTCATCCGCACCCACACCGAGCCCCACGAGCTTGTCGACCTCCTCCGCCCTGGCCGTGACGAGGATCACGTACGCGTCGCTGAAGCCTCGCAACTGCCGGAGAACCTCCAGCCCGTCGATCCCCGGCAGCATTACATCCAGCAGCACGAGAGCGGGAGGGTCCTTATGGAGTACCGCAAGCGCCTCGGCGCCGTCCGCGGCCTCCGCTACGTCATAACCTTCCGCTTCCAGGTAGCCGCGCAGGACCGTCCTGATCTGCGCCTCGTCGTCGACAACCAGGACCTTCTGCATCGCTCAACCCTTTTCTTCTGATTATCGCCGTCCGGCGGCACGGTCTCTGCACTGCGCCCCAGGGACTCGGCGAGGGAGGACGTCCTCAGGCCTTACCTCTCGAGCACCTGCAACCGTTCTCGGTATTCCGTTTCATTCAATTCACCCTTCGCGAAGCGATCATCGAGTATTTGACGCGCTTGACTGCGCTCGCCTTGTCCGCGGGTCAGCGGAGTAGTCCCGCGGAACCCACCGCGTTCAGTTCCGCCATCAAAAGCCCGCACGACCCAGACAACAAGGAGGATGACTGCGACGAGCATGAGCAGCCCTACCGGCCATCCCCACGTCACGTTGTATCCGTTTCCCCACATCATTTCTTCTGCTCCTTCAGTTCGTGTTTATTTTCGTACATCCAGGCAGCCCGTGGACCGGTCTGCCTGTTCAGGAGACGGTCAGGTCGTCGCCATTCCCAAGCCCATCCCTGTGCCCGTCCCTGCGCCCGAGTGCATACCGACTCCCGAACCCATGCCCTTCCCCTCACCTGGGGTGTGGGTCGCGTTCAGCATCGGGTCAATGCGGCTCCTCATCTGTTCTACGGCTGACTCCCTGTCATCAGATGACAGAGTGCTGTTGGAGTCGAGCGTGGTCCTCTGCTGTGAGACCATTGCATCTTTGAGCCCAGAAACCGATTTGCCCTGGGCTTCAGCGACATCCGCGAGGGACCCACCCGACTGCAGCCGGTCCTGCAGCTCCGTCCGACTCAAGCCGAGGTAGCTCGCGATCGCGACCATGGGCGAACTCTGCCCGAATGCTATGCCGGCCAAGTGGCCTGACCGGTGGTCGCAAACTGACGACGAGGTCGTCGATGGTGGCTGGGAAATGGCCCCATCACCGGTAGATGCCTGCGCCGCGGCAACACCGCCCGTGACATGCGCTCCGACAAGCCCGAGTCCCGCAATACCAGCGGTCATGTTCTTCCGATTGAATTTCATCAGTCTCAACACCTTTCACGTTCAGCCACCAGGTTGGTGTCTACACACCAGCATGCAGACCGCGCATGAAGCTCCAGCCCCCGAGCATGTGAAGGTTTGATGAAACGCGCTGGCCAGGCTCATACCAAGCCGCAAAGCGCATGCCGACGGTTGTTATGCGTCGCTTCCTGATACCGACGGTGCGGCAAACCATCCGTCAACTGTTCGAGTCATCGTCTGAAAATCAGATTGTCCACCGCATCCGGACGAGCCAGGAAAGACATCGCGGTGTGCACCTTGGCGGCGCGGGCTGAACGCCGAACGGCGTCGAGTGTCAGCCCGGTTGCGTAGTGACGAGAGCGAATCAACCCGGGCAGCGCCGCTGTGGCCCCGCATGGCGCTTGTTGTGGTATTGGTTCTGGACACCGGGCCCGTTTCGGGCCCCAACGATGAGCGATGGGTGATTTCACCGCGGAATCCTGCACCTGCTACTGCTGGGGTACCTGGACTCGAACCAAGAACAACTGAACCAGAATCAGTCGTGTTGCCAATTACACCATACCCCAATGCCTGTTCCTCAGAACGGACCGACTCGTAACTCTAACCCACTCAGAGGGCCGGGACAAACCCAGGGCCGAAATCGCCGCCGGCTCGAGCCGATTGCCGGGGCAGACCCCGAGGGGCCCGGCCCCGCGCGGCCAGTCACTCGAGAGTGGTGGCAGCCAGACGTGCAAGACGCAGCACGGACTCCGCCTTGCCCAGGATCTCCATCGACTCGAACAGCGGCGGCGAGATGCGCCGGCCGGAGACCGCGACCCGCAGGGGGCCGAAGGCCACGCGCGGCTTGAGCGCGAGCCCGTCGATCAGCGTCTCGGTCAGGGTGGTGTGCACGCGGTCGTGCGTCCATTCCGCTTCGGGAATGTCGAGCAGCGCTGCCGTGGACGTGGCGAGGATCTCGCGCGTGTTCTGCGGGAGCGAGGCGAGGGCATCCGGCTGGTAGGCCAGCGAGTCGCCGCCGATGAACAGGAAACCGAGCATGCCGGGTGCCTCGCCGAGCAGGGCGATGCGTTCCTGCACGAGCGGTGCGGCGGCCTCGAGAATAGCCTGCTGCACCTCGCTGAGTGGTTCGGTCACGTCGCTGGCGGCCACCAGGTACGGGATGACCCGGGCGGCGAAATCGGCCGGGTCGAGCAGCCGGATGTGGTCGCCGTTGAGCGACTCGGCCTTCTTGAGGTCGAAGCGGGCCGGGTTCGGCAGCACGTCGACGACGTCGAACGCGGCGATCATCTCATCGATCGTGAACACGTCGCGGTCGCTGGAGAGGGACCAGCCGAGCAGCGACAGGTAGTTGACCAGTCCCTCGGGAACGAAGCCGCGGGCGCGGTGGTGGAACAGGTTGGACTCGGGGTCGCGCTTGGAGAGCTTTTTGTTGCCCTCGCCCATGACGTAGGGCATGTGCCCGAAACGCGGCACGAACGTGGCCAGTCCGATGTCGATCAGCGCGTGGTACAGGGCGATCTGGCGCGGCGTGGAGGAGAGCAGGTCTTCGCCGCGCAGCACGTGGGTGACGCCCATCATGGCGTCGTCGACCGGGTTCACGAACGGGTACAACGGATGCCCGTTGGGCCGCACGACGACGAAGTCGCTGAACGAGCCAGCCGGGAAGGTGATCTCGCCGCGAACCAGGTCGTCGAAGGAGATGTCCGTGTCGGGCACCTTGAGGCGGAGCGCCGGCGAGCGGCCCTCAGCACGGAAGGCCGCCTTCTTCTCATCGCTGAGGTCGCGCTCGAAGTTGTCGTATCCGGCTTTGGGGTCGCGGCCGAGGGCGACGTTTCGCACCTCGATCTCCTCGCCGGTGGCGAAGCTCTCGTAAATGTGACCGGACGCCTTGAGCTGCTCGATCACGTCACGGTAGATGTCGTAGCGCTCGGACTGGCGGTAGGGAGCGTGCGGTCCGCCGACCTCGACGCCCTCGTCCCAGTCCAGGCGCAGCCAGTGCAGCGCGTCGAGGAGCTGCACGAAGCTCTCCTCGGTATCGCGGGCCGGATCGGTGTCTTCGATCCGGAAGATGAACGTGCCGCCGGTGTGCCGGGCGTAAGCCCAGTTGAAGAGCGCCGTGCGGATCAGGCCGACGTGCGGCGTTCCGGTCGGCGAGGGGCAGAACCGAACGCGAACGTCGGTGCCGGTGGCAGTGGAAAACGGGTGCGCAATTGTCTCAGACATCATCCCCGATTCTAGTTGCCTCCGGGTGAGGGCGCGCGTGGGGATATAGGTGGTGCCGCGGGTGCCGCGTCCGGTCCGGCCAGCGCGGCGAGCCGGCGCAGGGTGACGGCAATGGCCGCCACGCCCGCGGCCCCGGTGACCGTGACCGTGTGCAAGGTGCGGTGGTCGCGGCCGCGCGTGGGCCGGATGGCGACGAGGGGCTGCGCGCCGACGGAGTCGAGGGCGAGCGCGGGCAGCATCGCCACCCCGATGCCGGCCGCCACGAGGCCGAGCACGGCGGCCGCGTTGTCGGTCTCATAGGAGATGCGGGGCGTGAAACCGTTGTGACCGCAGAGCTCCAGCAGGTGGCCGCGGCACCGAGGACATCCGCCGATCCAATTCTCCTCGGCCAGGTCGCCGAGGTCGACTGCGCTGTCTCTGGCCAGGGCGTGTGCGGCCGGCAGCACGAGCATCATCTCGTCGCGGCGGAGCCGGGTCACGACGAGGCCCTCGGCGCTGTCCCGGTGAGGGTCGACCCGGTCGCCGGGGTAGCTGAACGTGATCGCCAGATCGGCCTGATTCTGGCGCACCAGGGCCACGGCTTCGGGCGGCTCGGCCTCGAGGTAGGTGACGCTGACTCCCGGATGGCGGCGCTGCAGGTCAGCGAGCAGGCGCGGCACGATGGTCGCCGAGGCGGAGGGGAACGCCGCCAGACGCACCCGGCCCGCGCGCAGGCCGCGAAGTTCGGACAATTCCCCCGCGGCGGCGTCCAGGGCCCCGCTCACGGTGGCGGCGTGCCGGGCGAGCATCCGGCCGGTCTCGGTGAGCCGCACGCCGCGGCCGATGCGTTCGATCACGGTCATCCCGATGCGCTGCTCGAGCCGTTTGAGCTGCTGGCTCACGGCGGGCTGGCTGTAGCCGAGCGCCGCCGCGGCCGCCGTGATCGAGCCGTAGTCGGCGAGCGCACCCACGACGCGCAGCATGGTGGAGTCGAGTTCGGGCTGGGCGATGGCGGGCACGAAGTGATCATAACTTATGCTTATGGATTGCCTCAGCTACTGGTTGTTGTCAAATGAATAGGCCGGTCGCATGCTGGAGAAATGATCCAGAGCGACTCTTCCGCGTCCCGTTCGACGCTGCCGGCCCGCATCGGCGTGCGCGAGGCGCGCGAGCGGTTCCGTGGCGGCCGCGGCTACCTGGCAGCCTGCACGCTCGGGCTGCCAACCCGGGAAACGGAAGCGGCCCTGCGCGTGGACGCCGACGCCTGGGCGCTGGGCACCGCGTCGGCGGCGGGGTATGCCGCCGTGGTCGAACGGGTCCGGCACGCGTATGCCAGACTCGTCGCTGTTCCGGTGAGCCGGGTCGCGATCGGGTCTCAGGCATCCGTGCTGGCCGGTCTTCTCGCCGCGAGCGTGCCCGACGGCGCCGAGGTGCTCTGCGTCGACGGCGATTTCAGCTCGATGGTGTTCCCGTTCCTCAGCCAAGCGCACCGCGGGGTCACCGTGCGGCACCTGCCTCTGGCCGAGCTGGCCGTCGGGATCACCGCCGACACCTGGCTTGTGGCGTTCTCGCTCGTGCAGTCCGCCACCGGTGCCGTCGCCGACACCGCGGGGATCGTGGCCGCCGCCCGTGCTCACGGGTGCTTCACCGTTTGCGACACGACGCAGGCAGCCGGGTGGATGCCGGTGGACGCATCCGTCTTCGACGCCTCTATCTGCCACAGTTACAAGTGGCTCTGCGCCCCGCGCGGCGTGGCCTTCCTGACCGTGGCCGAGCGGCTGGCCGTAGTGCTGCACCCGGTGCAGGCGGGCTGGTATGCCGGCCGGGACCCGTGGGCCTCCTGTTACGGACCGGACATGAACCTCGCGGCTGATGCGCGCCGATTCGACGTCTCCCCGGCCTGGAACGCCTGGGTGGGCGCCGAACCCGCATTGGAGCTCTTCGGGCGGCTCGACCTGTCGACGGTGCGCGACCACGCGGTGGCGCTGGGCGACGCGCTCTGCGCCGGGCTCGGGCTCGCCCCGGCCGGGCAGTCGATCGTGACCTGGCCGGATGCCGACGGCACCGACCTTGACCGCCTCACCCGGGCAGGTCTCACAGCGTCGCGCAGGGCCGGGCGGGCCCGCGTCGCTTTCCACCTGTGGAATGACGAGGACGACGTCGCCGACGCCCTGCGCGCCCTACGGACATAGCCGGGTCCCGACGGGCGTGACCGCAGGGCTTGCTCGGCCACAGGGCCTCGCGGCGACTCGACTACTTCTGTGCGGTGACGGAGGTGACGGCGGTGATGATCGCGCCGGCGAGAGCGGCGGAGGAAGCCGGATTCTGGCCGGTGTACAGGTTGCGGTCGATCTCCATGTGCTCGGCCCAGGGTGCGCCGGCGACGAAGTCGGCGCCCAGCGCGACCAGGCGGCTCTGTACGAGCCACGGCGCCTTGGGGGCGAGGCCACCGAGAGTCTCCTCCTCGTCGGTGAAGCCGGTCATTCGGTAGCCGGTGAAGGGCCAGCTGCCGTCGGCCCGCTGGGCGGCGAGCAGAGCGGCCGGGGCGTGGCAGAGCACGCCGAGAATCGTTCCGGAGTCGAGGGCTTCGGTCATGATGCGTCCGGAGTCGGCGTCGACGGCCAGGTCCTCCATCGGGGCGTGGCCGCCGGGGTAGAAGACGACGTCGTAGTCGGCGACCGTGATGTCACTGATCGAGCGGGGCTCGTCGAGTTCACTGCCGATGGTGTCGAGGTAGGCGACGATGGCCGCGGCCCGGTCTTCCCCGCCGGCCGCCTGGGGTGCCAGGCTTCCCGCGTCGATGGTGGGGGCGACGCCGCCGGGCGTCGCGATGGTGATCCGCCAGCCGGCCTCGGTGAACAGGCGGTGCGGTTCGGCGAGCTCTTCGGCCCAGTAGCCGGTGGGGTGCAGGCTGCCGTCGTTGAGGGTCCAGTGATCAGCGGCGCTGACGACAAAAAGTACGGAATTCATGGGTTCTCCAGAGTGTGTGATCGTGTGAAATGAATGCTGTCGGGAAAGTCAGACGTTCGTGCGGACGACCATCTTGCCGGTGTTCTCGCCACGCATGAGGCCGAGGAAGGCGTCGACCGCGTGGTCGATCCCGTCGACCACGGTCTCGTCGAAGACGACGTCGCCCGCGGCGAGCCAGCCGGCCATGTCGGCCGAGAACGCGGGGAAATGCTGCACGTAGTTGCCCACGGTGAAGCCCTTGAGGGTCAGCCCGCGACCGATCATGTTCGCCAGGTTGCGCGGGCCGCCGGTCGCCTCGGTGTTGTTGTAGACGGAGATCGCGCCACAGAGGGCGGCGCGTCCGCCGTCGTTGAAGCTGGCCAGTGCCGCCTCGAGGTGCTCGCCGCCGACGTTGTCGAAGTAGACGTCGATGCCGTCCGGAGCCGCGGCGGCGAGCTGCTTGGCGATGTCGCCGTCCTTGTAGTTGAAGGCGGCGTCGAAGCCGTACTTCTCGGTCAGCAGGGCAACCTTCTCGGCCGACCCGGCGGAACCGATCACGCGCTTCGCGCCCTTGAGACGGGCGATCTGGCCGACCATGCTGCCTACGGCCCCTGCCGCGCCGGAAACGAAAACGGTGTCGCCTTCCGAGAGCCCGGCCACCTCGAGCAGGCCCACGTAGGCGGTGAGTGCGGTCATGCCCAGCACGCCGAGGTAGGCGGAGAGAGGCACGCCGGGGATTTCCGGGACAACGCGGAAGCCGGCGGCCTCCTCCTGAACCAGGTCGCGCCAGCCGAACTGGTGCACGACCACGTCGCCGACGGCAACCGCGTCAGAGGCGGATGCGACGACGCGGCCGACGGCCCCGCCCGTCATCGTCTCGTTGAGGGCGTAGGGGGCGGAGTAGGACTTGGCGTCGTTCATCCGGCCGCGCATGTAGGGGTCGACCGAGACGAACTCGTTGGCCACGCGAACCTGACCGGGGGTCAGCTCGGGCAGGTCGATGCGGATGGTGCCGAAGTCGGCATCCGTTGGCCAGCCGGTGGGGCGGGCGACAAGCTGGATCTGGGTGCTGGTGATGGACGAGGCCATGGCGGCTCCTCTGCTTTTTTGTAACGGATAGTCTAATATATTGTGTACTGATCGATACACAAAACCACTCACAGCGAAAACGGAGGAAACACCATGGGACGGCTGCAGAGTTTCGAGCGCACAACCGTCGTCCAGGCGGCCAGGGACCTGTTCTGGGACAAGGGCTTCGAGGCTACCTCGCTCGCCGACCTCGAAGATGCGACCGGTCTCCGGCGATCCAGCCTTTACCACGCCTTCGGCAGCAAGCGTGGCCTCTTCGACGCCGCCGTCGAGGACTACCAGACCTCCGTCATCCGCCCGAGATTGCGGACCCTGACCGGGCCGGGGATCGGCCGGGCCTCGCTGCTGGCCTACTTCAGCGAACTCAGGTCGGCGGTCTCCGCCCTGCCGGAGAACTCCCCGCGCCGCGGCTGCCTGCTGGTGAACTGCGCCGCAGGCCTCGCCGGGCACGACGACCTGGCCCGCCAGGTCGTGGACGGCTACCGGTCCGAGCTGAAGGACACCCTGCAGGACGCCCTCCGGGCGGCCGGAGGAAGCGCGCCGGACCGCGCGCCGGAACGCGCCCGCACCCTGGCTTCGCTCGGCATGAGCGCCATGCTGCTCGCCCGGGTCAACGCGACCGAATCGGTGGCGCTGCTGGACACGGCGACGGAGCAGATCCGGTCCTGGTTTCCCGTGCACGCCGCGACCGACGCCTGACGATCAGGCGCGCCGCACCGGGTTCGCCAGCACGCCGATGCCGGCGATCTCGACCTGCACGGCGTCGCCGTGCACGACGGAGGCGGACCGGTCGGGGGCACCCGTCAGAATGACGTCGCCCGGCAGCAGGGTGAACACGCTGGAGACGAAGGAGATCATCTCCGCAACGGTGTGCTTGAGCAGCGTCGCATTGCCCTTCTGGAAGACCTCGCCGTTGATGCGGGACTCGATGGTCAGCGTGGTCCAATCGTATTCGGTGTCGATGACCGGTCCGAGCGGGCAGAACGAGTCGAAGCTTTTGGCCCGTGTGAGGTCGCCGTCGCGCTCCTGCAGATCGCGGGCGGTGACATCGTTCGCTACCGTACAGCCCCAGATGGAGTCCTCGGCGGCGTCGACGGACACGTTGCGGGTGATCTTGCCGATCACGATCGCGAGCTCGCCCTCGACGTGCACGTTGTCCGTGGACGCCGGCACGGTGATCGGGTCGCCGGGGCCGACGACGCAGGTGTTCGGCTTGAGGAAAAACCTGGGCTCACCGGGCGAGCGGGCCGCGGCGGACTGCTCGGCCGCGTCGGCGAAGTAGGACCACGCCATGCCCACGATCTTCGACCGCGGGATCACCGGGGCGAGCAGCTTCACGTCGCGCAGGGCCACGCGCTCCCCGGACGGGTCATAGCCCGCGAACATCGGGTCGCCCTTTAAAACGACGATCTCGTCGTCGTCGACGATGCCGAACGAGATGCGTCCCTCGTGACTGAACCGTGCGATTTTCACGCGGGTCCCACCGGGGCGTCGAGCCGGGTGAGCCAGCCATGGCGGTCGGGCAGGCGGCCGTACTGAATGTCGGTCAGCTCCTGGCGGAGCGCCATCGTGATCTGGCCGGCCGGGCCATCCGGGTCGCCGATGGAGAGGTTCGGGCCCTTGAGCTGCGAGATCGGGGTGACGACGGCAGCCGTGCCGCAGGCGAACACCTCGGTGATGGCACCGGATGCGACACCGTCCTGCCATTCGCCGAGGGTCACGTCGCGCTCCTCCACGGTCAGGCCTCGGTCCCGGGCGAGCTGGATGATGCTGTCGCGGGTAACGCCCTCGAGGATCGCGCCGGTCAAGCGCGGGGTGACGAGCGTGTCGGTGCCATGAACGAAGAACACGTTCATGCCGCCGAGTTCGTCGATGCGGCTGCTGGTCTCCCCGTCGAGGAAGAGCACCTGGGCGCAGCCGTTGTCATAAGCCTGCATCTGAGGCAGCAGGCTGGCGGCGTAGTTGCCGCCGCATTTGGCCGCGCCGGTGCCTCCGCGGCCGGCGCGGGAGTACTCGGTCGAGAGCCAGATCTTGATCGGGGCCACACCGTCGGCGAAGTAGGCGCCGGCCGGGCTGGCGATCACGTAGTAACCGACCTGGTGCGCGGCCCGCACGCCGAGGAAGCTCTCGTTGGCGATCATGAACGGGCGCAGGTAGAGGCTGGTCTCCGCAGCAGAGGGCACCCAGTCGCCGTCCACGGCCACGAGCTGCCGGATCGATTCGATGAAGTCGACCTCGGAGAGCTCCGGCAGTGCCAGGCGGCGTGCGGAGCGCTGCAGGCGCTCTGCATTCTTCTCCGGGCGGAAGGTCCAGATCGACCCGTCGGCGTGACGGTAGGCCTTCAGCCCCTCGAAAATCTCCTGGCCGTAGTGCAGCACCGAGGAGGCCGGGTCGAGGTGCAGCGGACCGTAGGGCATGACCCGGGCGTTGTGCCAGCCCGCGTCGAGGGTCCAGTCGATGGCGACCATGTGATCGGTGAACTTCTTGCCGAAGCCGGGATCGACGAGGATCTCTTCGCGCTCGATCTTCGTGCGGGCCGCGGTCGACGGCGTCAGGCTGAACCTCAGCGGGAAGGTGGCGGTGCCGGATGTCGTCGGGGGCGCTGGCTGGCTCATTGGATTCCCTTGTCTGTCAGTCGAGTCACGATGGCGTCGCCCACGGCGCTGGTGCTCCGGGGTGTGCCGAGAGCCGCCCGGGCCACGATGTCGGCGGTCACGGCGGCAGTCACCCGGGCCGCGGCATCCGTGAGTCCGAAGTGCTCCAGGAGTAGCGCCACCGACAGGATGGCCGCCGTGGGGTCAGCCAGTTGTTTGCCCGCGATGTCCGGTGCCGAACCGTGTACCGGCTCGAACATGCTGGGAAACCTGCCCTCAGGGTTAATGTTCCCGGAGGCCGCAAGGCCGATGCCGCCGCTGATTGCCGCCGCGAGATCGGTGAGGATGTCGCCGAAGAGGTTGTCCGTGACGATGACGTCAAATCTACTCGGATTTGAGACCAGGAAAATCGTGGCCGCGTCGACGTGCAGGTAGTCGACGGTCACCTCGGGGTATTCGGCTGCGACGGCGGTGACGATTCGCTGCCACAGGCTGCCGGCGAAGACGAGCACATTGGTCTTGTGCACGAGTGTGAGGTGGCGGCGGGGCCGACCCTGGGCCTGGGCGAAGGCGTAGCGCACCACGCGTTCAACGCCGAAGGCCGTGTTGACGGAGACCTCGTTGGCCACCTCGTGCGCGGTGCCCTGGCGGATCGCTCCGCCGTTGCCCACGTAGGGACCCTCCGTGCCCTCGCGCACGACGACGAAGTCGACGGTGCCCGGAGACGCCAGCGGGCTGGGCACGCCGTGGAAGAGAACGCTCGGGCGCAGGTTCACGTAGTGGTCGAGCGAGAAGCGTAACTTGAGCAGCAGGCCGCGCTCGATATTCGCGTTGGCGAGGCGGGGGTCCCCCGGCACGCCGCCGACGGCGCCGAGCAGGATGGCGTCGTGGTCGGCGATCGCCGCGAGGTCGTCATCGGTCAGCACATCGCCGGTTTCCAGGAACCGTGCGGCGCCGAGGGAGAACCAGGTTGCGTCGAAGGTGACGTCGTCGGCAGACGTGGCGGCCTCGAGAACCTTGACCGCTTCGGCGACGACCTCGGGGCCGATCCCGTCGCCGGGAATGACAGCAAGCTTGATGAGAGGGGACATTCGACTCCGTATGTCTGAAAGTTGGCTGTAGATAAACCCTACTGCGACGCAACGAGTGTCTAAGCTGGTCAATTCCTGACAACCAATAGAAAGCAGTTCCGCATGAGTCTCGGATTGGGAATCTTCCTTCTTGTCGTCGGCGCCATCATGGTGTTCGCCCTGAACGTGACCGTCGAGTGGATGGACATCGAGCTGGTCGGCTACATCCTGATGGGCGCCGGTGCTGTCATCATGGTCATCGGCATCGTCTTGCTGACCCGCAAGCGCAGCAGCATCACCACGACCCGCAGCGCCGTCGACCAGGCGAGCGGGGAACAGGTCACGTCGCAGAAGCGTTCCGTCGACGACGTCTAGGTCGACGTCCGTCGTGCCGGGGCCCGTGTCGAGGTCGACGTCGACACGCGCCCCGGCACCGGCCTTCGCCGGCGGCGGCTCAGGTGATCAGGTCGCCTTACGCAGGGTGACCAGCGCCACAAACGCCGCCGCCAGCACCAGAATGGTTCCGATCCAGGCCGTGGGCGAAATTCCGCCGGTGAAGGCATCGCGGGCCGACGAGAGCAGCACGTTTGCCAGGCCGGAGGGCAGCCCGTCGGCCACGGCCACCGCACCGCCGAGGGTCTCCGCCGCCGCCGCGCTCTGCGCCGCGGTGAGGGCCTCCGGCAACACGACCGCACTGCGGTACGACGCCGTCAGGATGGTACCGAGGATGGTCGTGCCGAGCACGGCGCCCAGTTCATAGGCCGTTTCGCCGACAGCGGATGCCGCCCCCATCTTGTCCGCCGGGGCGTTCGCCACGATCAGTTCGTTCGAGACCGTCTCGGCCGCGCCGATCCCGATCCCGAGGGCCACGAAGACGAGCGCGATGCCGACCGCGTCGAGGTCTCCCCCGCCCAGGGCGGCGGCCGCGTAGCCGACGGCCGAGATCAGCAGTGCCACCGGAACGACGATCGACGGCCGCACGCGCCGGGCGATGGGCACGATAACGAGGCCGGACACGATCATCGCCGCCAGTCCCGGCACGAGCACCAGCCCCGCCTCCAGAGGCGAGAGGGCCAGCACGAGCTGCAGGTACTGGGAGACGAAGAACAGGCCGCCGACGAGAGCCACGACGCTCAGCAGGTTGACGCCGATCGCCCCGCTGAAGGCCCCCTGGCGGAACAGCCCGAGGTCGATCATCGGGTGCGTCAGCCGGGGCTGGCGGCGCACGAAGAGCACGCCTGCGGCGAGTCCGAGCACGATCGGGCCGAGCGAGAAGGGCGTGGGTCCGTGCTCCGCCAGGGCCTTGATCCCGTAGACGATCGGCAGCATGGTCGCCAGCGAGAGCGCGATGCTCGGGGCGTCGATGCATCCGGGGTTCGGGTCGCGGGACTCCGGCACGAGCAGGGGCCCGAGAACCAGCAGCGGCAGGAGCAGCGGCACCGCGAGCAGGAAGACGGAGCCCCAGGCGAAGTGCTCCAGCAGCACGCCGCCCACCACGGGGCCGAGCGCGCTGCCTGCGGCGAAACCGCTCGCCCAGATCGCGATCGCCAGCCGCCGCTGGTTGCGCTCGGTGAAGACGGAGCGGAGCAGCGACAGCGTCGGCGGCATCAGCATGGCGCCGAAGAAGCCCAGCACGGCGCGGTCGATGATCAACCACTCGACGCTTGGGGCGAAGGCGGCCACCACGGAAACGGCGCCGAACCCGGCGGAGCCGATCAGCAGCAGCCGGCGGCGCCCGATCCGGTCACCGAGGCTGCCCATGGCCACTAGGAGGCCGGCGAGCATGAGCGGGTAGATGTCGATTACCCAGAGCAGCTGCGTGCCGGTCGGCCGCAGGTCCTCGGAAATGGCCGGCAGGGCGAGGTTGAGCACCGTGTTGTCGATCGAAACCAGGAGCACGGGCAGCATGAGCACGACGAGCGCCCACCACCGGCGGCGGGGGCTGATCACACGGCTGACGGCGATGACGGGGGTGGTCTCTCGGACGGTATTCGACACGGGAACGACTTCTTTCGGCTCCAGGGACGGATGCTGTACCGTCCAGACGGTAAAGTAAACCGTCCAGACGGTATAGTAGCACCATGAGCTCTGATACCGCAGCCCCGACCCGGAACGTGCCCCGCCTCTCCCCCACGCGCGATCGCATCCTGGACGCGTTCGCGCACCTCCTGATCGACCAGGGCGAGCGGGCGGCCACCCTCGAGGCGGTGGCGGTGGCGGCCGGCCTGTCCAAGGGCGGCCTGCTCTACCACTTCGGGTCGAAAGACGCGCTCGTGGAGGGACTCCTGGCCCGGCTCGACGCGCTCGTCGCCGACGATGTCGAACAAATTCGAGCGGCCTCGGCCGGAGCGGTCGACTACCTGATCCGCACGTCGATGAGCGAGGGGACGGTGCTCGACCAGTCGATCGGTGCGGCCGTCAGACTGGCGCAGGGGGCACATCCGTTGGCCAATGCGGCCCTGGCCGCAACTCGGCGCCAGTGGCTGAGCGTCATCGAGGAGGCGGTGGGAGACCCGGACGTGGCCGAGGTGATCATGCTCGTCAGTGACGGGCTGTACTACGAATCCACCCTCGCGAACCCCGGCCAGCCTGCCGTCGATGGCACATCGACGACGAGGTTGGACCGGTTGCTCGCGGTGATCGGGCGGATGACCGACGGAACTGCTATTCGGTGATGGAGATTTCGATCATGGCCTCGGCCGAGATCGCGTCGCGCACCGCGGCCAGCAGGCTCGCCGGAACGGGCGAGTCGACCGTCAGTACGCTCAGGGCCTTGCCGCCGGCCACGTGGCGGGCGATCTGCATGCCCGCAATGTTGATCTGGGCGTCGCCGAACTCGCGGCCGTAGACGGCCACGATTCCCGGACGGTCCGTGTAGAGCATCACGATCAGGTGGTCGTCGAACGGAACCTCGACGTCGTAGCCGTTGATCTCGACGATCTTCTCGATTTGCTTGGTGCCGGTCAGGGTGCCGGACACCGATACCTGCGAGCCGTCCGCGAGGGCGCCACGCAGCGTGATGACGTTGCGGTACTCCGGCGACTCCTTGTCGGTGATCATGCGCACCGCGACGCCGCGCTGCTCGGCGAGCAACGGCGCGTTGACGTAGGACACGGTCTCGCTGACGACATTGGTGAAAATGCCCTTGAGCGCGGCGAGCCGGAGCACGCTCACGTTATAGTCGGCGAGCTCGCCGCGCACCTCGACGTCGACGCTGGTCAGCGGGCTGTGGGCGCCGAGACCGGAGAAGACCTGGCCGAGCTTCTCCACCAGCGGGATGCCGGGGCGCACGTAGGGGTCGATAACGCCTCCGGCGACGTTGACCGCGTCGGGGACGAGCTCCCCCGACAGGGCGAGGCGAACCGACTTGGCCACGGAGACGCCGGCCTTTTCCTGGGCTTCGTCCGTGGAGGCGCCGAGGTGAGGCGTGGTGATGATGTTGTTGAGGCCGAGCAGCTTCGACCCGGTCGGCGGCTCGCTGACGAACACATCGAGGCCGGCGCCGGCGATCGTGCCGGCCGTGAGGGCGTCGTAGAGGTCGTCCTCGTTGATGAGGCCGCCGCGGGCCACGTTCACGACGAACGCGGTGGGCTTCATCAGCTTGAACTGTTCGGCGCCGATCATGCCGTTGGTCTCGGGCGTCTTGGGCATGTGGATGGTGATGAAGTCCGACTGTGCAAGGAGCTCATCGAGGCTGACCGGAACCACGCCGAGCTGCTGGGCGCGGGCGGAGGTGATGTAGGGGTCATAGGCGATGATGTTCGTGCCGAAGGCCTGCATCCGCGCCGCGATGAGGGCACCGATGCGGCCGAGGCCGATGATGCCGATGGTCTTTTCGTAGAGCTCGACGCCGGTGTACTTGGAGCGCTTCCACTGCCCCTGCGCCAGCGCGCCGTGGGCGGCCGGGATGTGACGGGCCAAGCTGATGATGTGCCCGACGGTCAGTTCTGCGGCGGAAATAATGTTGGATGTCGGGGCATTGACGACCATGACGCCCGCAGCCGTGGCCGCTTTAATGTCGACGTTGTCGAGGCCGACGCCCGCGCGGGCGATGACCTTCAGTAACGGTGCGGCGGCGATTGCCTCCGCGTCCACCTTCGTGGCGGAGCGCACCAGAACGGCATGCGCCGTGGCCAGTTCGGCGAGTAGCGCGACCCGGTCGGTGCCGTCTACGGAGCGAACCTCGAAGTCGGGCCCGAGGGCGTCGACGGTGGCAGGCGATAATTCTTCAGCGATTAGGACAACAGGTTTTGACACGAAAACGGATCCTCCGATTGCAGCAGAAAAATGGCTTGCGCCGCGACCGTGGGGCGCCAGATGTGAAATCACTCTATCGGCTGGAGAATAGAGCCATGAGCAGCGTTACATTCCCCGACCTCCAGTTCGCCGTGCGCATCGTGCTGGCGGTGGTCTTCATCGGCGCCGGCATCACACATTTCGTGCCGGGTGTGGCGCGCACGATGAGGGCGATGATCCCGCCACGGCTGCGAACGACCGGGATGCTTCGCCCCGGCAACCTCGTCATCCTCACCGGAGTCTGCGAGATCGCGGGCGGGCTCGGACTGCTGTATCCACCCACGATGGTGACGGCCGGCGTCTGCCTGATCGTGTTCTTGGCGGCGATCTTCCCGGCCAACGCCTTCGCCGCGCGCTACCCGGACCGCTTCGGCGTGGCCGCGATCCCCCTCGTGCCGCGGCTGACCGGGCAGCTCGTGCTGATGGGGCTGATCGTCGTCGCGATCGCCTGAGCGCTAGGCGACGCCGTGCAACACTGGAGGAGCGCCCTGCCCGGTGTCGAACCAATTCGACGGAGATTTTGGGTCAAACACCCGTTTTTGAACCCAAACGCGCTGTTGAGAGCAAAATCTCCGTCGAATTCGTTCGGGACACCGAGCGGCAGGGCCAGGCGAGCGGCAGGGCCAGGCGAGCGGCAGGGCCAGGCGAGCGGCAGGGCTAGGCGAGCAGGCAGGGCCAGGCGAGCAGGCAGGGCTAGGCGAGCAGGCTGCCCGCGCCGAGGGTGAAGATGTTGGCGGCGATCGCGGCGTTCAGACCCAGGCCGGCCAGGAACAGGGCAGCCTGCGCGGCGGGTCCGCGTGAGCGCCCGATCCATGCGGCAAGCACGAAGACGAGGAGCGGGCCCAGGATGCCGACGAGGAGCACGAAAATACCGAGTCCGCTCAGCTGGGTGTCGAGGCTTTGAGCCAGGATGTTGAGGCCGACGAGGTTGCCGACGCCCTCCCAGATGTCGTAGGCATAGCAAAGGCCGAACAGGATCGCGATGCCCGTCGACAGCCAGCGCGGGGTGCGCCGCCGGGATGAGGGGACGGTCGCGGGCGTGGTCACCGGTGAATCGGTCATGCGATGACCCCCGGTCCGGAGATGAACGGCAACGGGGCGAGCAGAACGACTCCGAGGAGTAGCCAGCCGATCCGGGCTCGGGGATGCGTTCTGGTCAGCCAGAACGTCACCGCGAACCAGACCGCGGGAGCGGCCACGGCCAGCCAGAGACCTAGGGAGAACATGAACTCGGACAACCCGTCGGCGGGCGGGGTCTGGATGCGGCCCACGCCGATGAACCAGCCCACCGTGTAGAGCAGATATATTCCGCCGAAGATTCCGAGCGAGACGAGCGCCAGGGAACTCGTGGCCGTGCGGGTCAGGGCGGCGTCGGCCGCCGCCTTCGCCGCGACAGCGGATGCCGGACCGGCCACGGTCCATCCCTCCGGCGGCGCGACGGAACCGGTCTCGGTACCGGCCGCGGTGCCGGTGCCGGTGTCGGTTTCAGAGCCGGAGCCGGAGCCGTCGCCGGTCGTGACGAAAGCACCCGAATCGGGCTCGGCGGGCCGTGCGGTCGCGCCAGACTCGCCGCCGGAGACGAGCGTGGGGTCGTCGTCGCCGGCCCAGCCCAGGGCGTCGTCCCGGTTGTCGTCACCGGAGTGTCCAGAAGTCATGAGTCCAGCGTACCGAGGCGCCGCCCGGGCGGCGCACACTACCGGCTGATCACGACTTTCAGTGCCTTGGTTTCCGCCGCGCGGGAGAAGGTGTCGTACGCCTCGAGGATCTGGTCCATCCGGAACCGATGCGTGGCCAGCTTGTCGGCTGGGATCTTCTTCTGCGCGACGAGCCGGAAGACGGTGTCCGGGTCCGAGGCGCGCTCGAGCTTCGCGGCCGTGACCGTCTCCCCCGCCGGGCCGTCGGGGCTGCCGTGAACCGGCTGCGAATGGGGGTCGTGTCCTGTGCGAACCGGCAGGCCGGGTTCATCCACGGGCATCAATGGTGAACACCCGGACCGGGCGTGGCAAGCACCCCGAACGCATCCTCGGGACAATCAGCGCCGTTGACGCGGCAGCGGGGCCAATCCAGTGGATTGGCCCCGCTGCCGATGCGAGCTCGGGTGTTAGCGCGCGGCTTCGCCGTCAGTGTAGTCGTCGTCGGCGGAGGCGTTCCAGGCGAACAGCTTGCGCAGCTCACGGCCGGTGGCTTCGATGGGGTGCTCTTCGCCCTTCTTGCGCAGAGCGAGGAACTCCGGTGCTCCGGCGTCCTGGTCCGCGATGAAGCGGGCCGCGAAGGCGCCGTTCTGGATGTCGGTGAGAACGGCCTTCATATTCTCCTTGACGTGGGCGTCGATGACGCGCGGGCCGGAGACGTAGTCGCCGTACTCGGCGGTGTCGGAGACGCTCCAACGCTGCTTGGCGATGCCCCCCTCCCACATCAGGTCGACGATGAGCTTGAGCTCGTGCAGCACCTCGAAGTAGGCGACCTGCGGCTGGTAGCCGGCCTCGGTGAGAACCTCGAAGCCGTACTGGATCAGCTGCGACGCGCCACCACAGAGAACGGCCTGCTCGCCGAACAGGTCGGTTTCGGTCTCTTCGGTGAAGGTGGTCTTGATGCCGGCGGCGCGCAGGCCACCGATCGCCTTGGCGTAGCTGAGGGTGAGCGGCCAGGCCGCGCCCGAGGCATCCTTCTCGACGGCGACGATCACGGGAACGCCGCGGCCGGCCTCATACTCGCGGCGCACGGTGTGGCCCGGTCCCTTGGGGGCGACCATGGTGACGTCGATGCCTTCGGGGGCCTTGATGTAGCCGAAACGGATGTTGAAGCCGTGTCCGAAGACAAGGGCCTTGCCCGCAGCGAGGTTCGGCAGCACGTCGTCGGCGAACAGGTGACGCTGCACCTGGTCGGGCGCCAGGATGACGATGACGTCGGCCCAGGCGGATGCCTCGGCGGTGCTGAGAACGGTGAAGCCGGCCTCTTCGGCCTTGGCCTTGGACTTCGAGCCCTCCTTGAGGCCGATGACGACCTCGACACCCGAGTCGCGCAGGTTCTGCGCGTGGGCGTGACCCTGCGAGCCATAGCCGATGACGGCTACCTTCTTGCCCTGGATGATCGACAGGTCGGCGTCTTTGTCGTAGTAAATCTCAGACACGAGTAAATGTTCTCCTTGTTGTTGTAGTCGGTGGTCGAGCTCTAGTTTTTGAAGACGCGCTCGCTGATCGATTTCGACCCGCGGCCGATGGCGAGCAGGCCGGACTGGGCGATTTCCTTGATCCCGTAGGGCTCGAGCACGCGCAGCAGCGCCTGCGTTTTGCCGGAGTCCCCGGTGACCTCGATCACGACCGCGTCGACGGACACGTCGACGACCCGAGCCCGGAACAGGGTCACGGCTTCGAGCACCATCGACCGGGTCGTGTTGTCGGCGCGCACCTTCACCAGCAGGTGTTCGCGCTGCACCGACTGGGCCGGGTCGAGTTCGACGATCTTGATGACGTTGATCAGCTTGTTCAGCTGCTTGGTCACTTGCTCCAGCGGTGCGTCTTCGACGTCGACGAGGATCGTGATGCGGGAGAGCCCGGGGATTTCGGTGTGGCCGACGGCGAGGCTCTCGATGTTGAAACCGCGGCGGGCGAAGAGGCCGGCGACCCGGGTGAGCAGGCCGGGCTTGTCCTCGACGAGGAGGCTCAGAACGTGAGTGCTCACGGGTTATTCCTCTTCCCAGGTCGGTGCGTGCTCTTTGGCATACTGCACATAGCTGTTGCTGACACCCTGCGGCACCATCGGCCAGACCATGGCGTCCCGGCTCACGATGAAGTCGATCACCACGGGCCGGTCGTTGGTCGCCAACGCCAGCTTGATGGCGTCGTCGACCTGATCGGGGCTGGTGACCCGGATGGCGAGGGCACCGTAGGCCTCCGACAGCTTCACGAAGTCCGGCACCATGGCGGACCCGTGCCCGGTGTGCAGATCGGTGAAGGAGTGCCGTCCGTCGTAGAACAGGGTCTGCCACTGGCGCACCATGCCCAGCGAGGAGTTGTTGATGATGGCGACCTTGATTGGAATGTTGTTGATCGTGCAGGTGGCCAGTTCCTGGTTGGTCATCTGGAAGCATCCGTCGCCGTCGATCGACCAGACCACCCGGTCGGGCTCGGCCACCTTGGCACCCATCGCTGCGGGGATGGAGTAGCCCATCGTGCCGGCGCCCCCGGAGTTCAGCCAGGAATTGGGCCGCTCGTACTTGATGAACTGGGCCGCCCACATCTGGTGCTGGCCGACACCGGCCGCATAGACGGCTTCCGGCCCGGTCAGCTCGCCGATGCGCTGGATCACGAACTGCGGGCTCATGAGGCCGTCGGTCGGCTCGGAATAGCCCAGCGGGAACTCCTCCCGCAGACCCTTGAGGTAGGTCCACCAAACGCTGACGTCGAGCGTCGTCGTGGTGATGGCGGCCGCGTAGGCGATGGTGAGTTCGGCGATGACCTCCTTGGCATCACCGACGATGGGAACGTCGGCGGCGCGGATCTTACCGATCTCCGCGGGGTCGATGTCGACGTGCACGATCGTGGCGTGCGGCGCAAACTCGGAGACCTTGCCGGTGACCCGGTCGTCGAAGCGGGAGCCGAGCGCGATGATCAGGTCGGCCTCCTGCAGCGCGAGCACCGCGGACACGGTGCCGTGCATCCCGGGCATGCCCAGGTGCTGGTCGTGCGAGTCCGGGAACGCGCCGCGCGCCATCAACGTGGTGACGACGGGCGTCTTGCTGAGTTCGGCGAACGCGAGCAGTTCTTCCGACGCGCGGGCACGGATGACACCGCCACCCACATAGAGGACGGGCTTCTTGGCCTCGGCAAGCAGCTGGGCCGCAGCCTGCACCTGTTTGCCGTGGGCCTTGGTGACCGGCCGGTAGCCGGGCAGGTCGAGCTTGGGCGGCCAGATGAACGGGGCGCTCTTCTGCTGGGCATCCTTGGTGATGTCCACCAGGACCGGGCCGGGCCGGCCGGTGGAGGCGATCAGGTGAGCCGACGCGATAGCCGCGGGGATGTCCTCGGGACGCTTGACCAGGAAGGAGTGCTTCGTGATCGGCATGGTGATGCCGACGATGTCGGCCTCCTGGAAGGCATCCGTGCCCATCAGGGTGGAGAAGACCTGGCCGGTGATGCAAAGGATCGGCACCGAGTCCATGTACGCGTCGGCGATGGCGGTGACAAGGTTGGTGGCGCCGGGCCCGGAGGTGGCGATGGCCACCCCGACGCGGTTGCTCGCCGAGGCGTAGCCCTCCGCGGCGTGGCCGGCACCCTGCTCGTGCCTCACCAGGATGTGCCGGATCACGGTTTGGCTCATCAGCTCGTCGTAGAGCGGAATGACGGCGCCGCCCGGTAGACCGAAGACGTCGGTGACGCCCAGCAGCTCCAGCGAGCGGATGATCGCACCGGAACCGGTGAGGATTTCCGGCGCCCCCGAGTCGGGCGCCCCGGCGGCCGCGGCAGGCGAGGGCGACGGTGATGGCACGGGTGTTTCCGCGGTCATGTGATCAGTTCCCTAGTTCGATGACGAATAGTGAGTTCTAGCCCGTGACGGCGCCGACGGCCGCAGACTGGACAAGCTTCGAGTACTTTGCGAGAACGCCCCGGGTGTAGCGCGGAGGCAGAGGTGCCCAGCCAACACTCCGGGCGGTCAGCTCATCAGGGTCGACCAGTAGGTCGAGCGTGCGAGCTGCGATATCGACCCGTATCAGATCACCATCGCGCACGAAGGCGATTGGACCTTCGTCCACCGCTTCGGGTGCTATATGGCCGATGCACAGTCCGGTTGTGCCGCCTGAGAATCGACCGTCCGTTAAGAGTAGTACATCGGCGCCGAGCCCGGCGCCCTTGATGGCGGCGGTGATCGAGAGCATCTCCCGCATTCCGGGCCCGCCCTTGGGTCCCTCGTAGCGGATGACGACGACGTCGCCCTTCTGGATCTCCCCCGCAGTGAGAGCGTCCATGGCGGCGCGCTCACGCTCAAACACGCGCGCGGGTCCCTCGAAGATGTCGGAGTCGAAGCCGGCGGTTTTGACGACGGCACCCTCGGGGGCGATAGAGCCCTTGAGGATGGTGATTCCGCCGCTGGCGTGAATCGGGTTGTCGAGGGTGCGCAGCACCTCGCCGTCCAGTTCGGGCGGGTCGATCTCGGCAAGGTTCTCGGCCACGGTCTTGCCGGTCACGGTGAGCGCGTCGCCGTGGATGAGGCCGGCCTCGAGCAGGGCCCGCATCACGGCCGGCACGCCGCCGTGACGGTCGACGTCGTTCATGACGTATTTACCGAACGGCTTCAGGTCGCCGATGTGCGGCACCTTGTCGCCGATGCGGTTGAAATCGTCGAGTGTGAGCTCGACCTCGGCCTCGTTCGCGATGGCCAGCAGGTGCAGCACCACGTTGGTGGAGCCGCCGAACGCCATCGCCACGGCGATCGCGTTCTCGAAGGCCTTGCGGGTCAGGATGTCCCTGGCCGTGATCCCCAGACGCAGCAGGTTGACGACGGCCTCGCCGGAGCGGTGCGCGTAGTAGTCGCGGCGGCGGTCGGCGGAGGCCGGGGAGGCCGATCCCGGCAGGCTCATGCCGAGAGCCTCGGCCACGCTGGCCATGGTGTTGGCGGTGTACATGCCGCCGCAGGCACCCTCGCCGGGAGCGAAGGCGCACTCGATGCGCTTGGCGTCGGCCACGGACATCCGCCCGGCCTTGACGGCGCCCACCGCCTCGAAGGAGTCGATGATGGTGATGTCTTTTTCGGTGCCGTCGGAAAGCTTGACCCAGCCGGGAGCGATCGATCCTGCGTAGAGGAAAACGCTGGCCAGGTCGAGGCGGGCCGCGGCCATCAGCATCCCGGGCAGCGACTTGTCGCAGCCCGCCAGCAGCACGGAGCCGTCGAGGCGCTCGGCCTGCATGACAACCTCGACCGAGTCGGCGATGACCTCGCGGGAGACGAGGGAGAAGTGCATGCCCTCATGGCCCATCGAGATGCCATCGGAGACGGAGATGGTGCCGAACTGCAGCGGGTAGCCGCCGCCGCCGTGCACACCTTCTTTGGCGGCCTGCGCGAGGCGGTCCAGGGAGAGGTTGCAGGGCGTGATCTCGTTCCACGAACTTGCGATGCCGATCTGGGGTTTCTCCCAGTCGGCGTCGCCCATACCGACGGCCCGGAGCATCCCCCGCGAGGTGGTGGCTTCGATTCCATCGGTGACGTCCCGGCTGCGAGGCTTCATATCGATCTCAGTCATGCACTGAGTCTAAACGTCCGCTGAGGGCGGAACGTCGCCCGGGGGTCATGCTCCGGCGGCGGCCTCACGCTCCGCGGCGACGGCCGCGCGGGCATCGGCGATCAGGCCCAGCACCAGCGGCACGTCTTCGGGGCCGCGCACCCGGTAGCCGGCGAGCGAGTCGCCTGCCCCGATCTTGAGGCCGACGTCGCCGGGTCGCAGCACGGCGAAGGCGTCTTCGTCGGTGGTGTCGTCGCCGGCGTAGAAGACCCGGTCGGCCCCCGCGTGCCGGCGCAACCGCTCAAGGGCGTCGCCCTTGGTGCTGGCACGCACCGCGAATTCGATCACGTCCTTGCCGTCCCGCACGGTCAGGCCGGGCAGCAGCGTGCCCAGCTCCTCGCGTGCGGCCTTCAGGGCGGCCGCCGCTTTCCGAGGCGTCGCCAGCCGGGTGTGCAGGGCCAGACCGGCCGGCTTGCGTTCGATCCAGGTTCCGTCGATGCTGCCGGAGATGCGCTCAAGCACCCGGGCGAGGGCGTCGAGCTGCTCGAGTTCCTCGGTGACGAGGTCGAGTTCGATCTCGGGGGTGTCCAGCTGCACCTCGATCCCGTGCGAGCCGGCGAGGAGCACATCGGTCTGCGGCTGCGACACGTGCCGCAGGCTGACCAGGGCCCGGCCGGAGACGAACGCGACCCGCACCCCGTCGAGGTCGAGCAGGCGCTGCACGGCCTCGCGGGTGCCTGCCACTGCGCGCGCGTCTTCGGGCTTGTCGACGTGCGGGGCAAGCGTCCCGTCGAAATCGAGGGCCACGAGGATGTTGTCGGCGCGGCTGAGATCCTTTAGCGCACCGGCGAGGGTGTCGGGGATCCCGGGACGCACGGCGGCTCCTTCGGTCAGGGTTCGGAGGAAGGAAGAGGACCAGGCGTCGACGTCGTTGTCGAAGACCTTGCGGCGGAGCGCGCGCATGCGTCGCAGCCGTTCCTGGCGGGGCATCGCGACGGCCCTGAGGATGGCGGCCTTCACGCCGTCGATGTCATGCGGGTTGATCAGCACGGCCTGTTTGAGCTCGTCGGCGGCGCCGGCGAACTCGCTCAGAACGAGCACGCCGTCGCGGTCGAAGCGCACGGCCACGTATTCCTTGGCGACGAGGTTCATGCCGTCGCGGAGCGCGGTCACGAGCATCACGTCGGCCGCGAGGTAGAGCGCCACCATCTCCTCGCGCGGGTAGCCGTGATGGTGGTAACTGATGGCGGTGTGGCTGATGGTGGAGAAGTCGCCGTTGAGGCGGCCGACGGCCAGTTCGATCTCGTCGCGCAGGGCGATGTACGGGCCGACGCGTTCCCGGGAGGGGCTGGCGACCTGCACCAGGGTGACGTCCTCCACGCTTAGGCTGCCGTCGGCGAGCAGCTCGCCGAACGCCTTGATGCGGTGGGCGATGCCCTTGGTGTAGTCGAGCCGGTCCACGCCCAGCATGATCGTCTGGGGGTTGCCGAGGTCTTCGCGGATCTGGCGCGCCCGCTCCTGGATCTCGGGGCGCCGCGCCAGTTCCTCGTAGGCGGCGGCGTCGATGGAGATCGGGAAGTGCTTGGCGATCACCCGGCGATGCTTGCCCTCGGGTGCGGGCACATCGATGGCGACGCCGCGGGTCGGATAGCCGTAGAGGCGGCGCACGGCTCGGGAGAAGTTACCGGCGTCGGCGAGGCGCTGGAAACCGATCAGGTCGGCGCCGAGCAGTCCGTCGAGGATCTGCTTGCGCCAGGGTAGCTGGGCGTAGATCCCGTAGGGCGGAAAAGGGATGTGGTTGAAGAACCCGATCACGAGGTCGGGCCGCGCGTCGCGCAGCATCCGTGGCACGAGCTGCAACTGGTAGTCGTGCACCCACACCGTGGCGCCGGGCGCAGCGGCGGATGCGGCGGCGTCGGCGAAGCGGCGGTTCACCCGAACGTAGGCCTCCCACCATTCGCGGTGGTAGCGCGGCGGCGCGATCACGTCGTGGTAAAGCGGCCAGATCGTGTCGTTGGAGAAGCCCTCGTAGTAATCCTCCAACTCCGACTCGCTGAGCCGCACCGGCACGATGGAGATGCCGTCGTTCTCGAACGGGTCGAACGAGCGGTCGGCGATGCCGGGCCAGCCCACCCAGGCGCCGTCGGAGCTGCGCATCATGGGCTCGAGGGCGGTGACCAGGCCGCCGGGCGAGGTGCGCCAGCCCTCGGTTCCGTCTTCGGAAACCTCGATCTCGATCGGGAGGCGGTTGGAGACCACGACCAGCGAATAGGTGGAGTCCGGGGCGGCGGATGCCGTGGGTTCGGCTGCAGAGGTAATGGGATCGTCCGTTCCGGCGGGCGCAGAGCGACGCCTTGGTGGTCTCCCAAGGCTACCAGTGGGCCGAAAGCGGTGGCCGGGCTGGCCCCTCGGCCACGGTCGCCCGACATGGGGACAACTTTGAGGTAACGCGCGTAATTTAACCCGTGGATCGTGTCCGGGTGTGGCGCGACCCCGGCTGACTGTTTGAAAGAGGCGGACCAATGGACCTGAATTCACTGCTGAGCTGGGTGTCGATCTCACTCGCGACCATCAGCCTCGTTGTCTTCGTCTCGTTCTTCGTTCTGGTGCGGAGGCTGTACCGGCGCATTCGCCGTAGCCGCAGGCTGACCGGCGCGGTGTTGCGTTCTCGCACCATCCTGAGTCGGGGCCCGCAACACGAGGTTCTGAAGCTGCAGTTGCGGCTGAAGGAATCTCTCGACAGTGGTCAGGCAGCCGTCGACCTGGCCCGGAGCAGCCAGGGCCCGCTCGGCGAGCTTCCGCGACTTTTCCGTCGCATTCAGGGCGAAAGCGTCACGCTGCAATCGCAACTGCGGCTGCTGACGAGCGAGGCCGATCCTGTCGTGCTCGCCGAGGCGCTGTCGGTGGCCGGCCGCCGTGTCGACCAAGTGGCCGGGTTGGTGCGCCGGCTGCGCTCGGCCGTCGCTGCCGGTCTCGGAGAGCTCACCGATGACACCCTCACGGCCCTTCGGTCCGAGGTCGACCGCGAGGTGGCCGCGCTCCGGGCTGGGGTCGATGAGTTGCGCTCCCTCAACGGCCGCTCGCTCAACGGCTGCTCCCTCGACGGCCACTCCCTCGACGGCCACTCCCATAACGGCAACGACGGGTTCTCCGATCCGCGCCGGCCCCTGCCCATGAATACTTTCAACAGAAGGACTGAATCATGAGCCTCACCTCGCGGCTGCGCGTCATCCTCCGCAGCAAGTCAAACCAGGCCCTGACCCGGATCGAAGACCCCCGCGAGGCCCTCGACGACAGCTACGAGCAGCAGGTGAAGTCGCTCCAGCAGGTGCGCCTGGGGCTGGCCGAGGTCGCAACGGCAAAGAAGCGAATTGAGTTGCAGGGGCAGGACATGGGCGGCCGCTACCAGCGGCTGGCCGACCAGGCCCAGGAGGCGCTGAACCAGGGCCGGGAAGATCTGGCCCGCACGGCGCTGGAACGCCGGTCGCTCCTCGAGGGCCAGGTGGCAGCCATCCGTGACCAGTACCTCGTTTTGGCTCAGCAGCAAACGCAACTGCAGGACAACGAACGACGCCTCGCCGAACGGGTCGCCGCCTTCCGCTTGGAGAAGGAGACCATCAAGGCCACCTACGCTGCCTCCGAGGCTCGGGTCAAGGCCAACGAGGCCGCGTCCGGCATCGGCTCGCAACTGGGCACGGTCGGTGCCGACCTCGACCGGGCCAAGGACCGGGTCACCCAGATGCAGGCCCGCGCCGCCGCCACCGACGAGCTGCTCTCCAGCGGCGCTCTGAACGATGTCACGGCCCCGCTCGACGCGGACCTCGAGCGGCAGCTCTCGGCTGGGGCGACCAGAGCGGCTGTCGACAGCCAGCTTCAAGCGATGAAGGAGGCCCGCGCCATGAACCGAGGCCCTGGCCCGAACGCTCGCGGAGGAACCGACGCCTGGTTGAGTATCGGCCAGGGCCCGTCTCTCCCCTGATCCTGGTCGTCGACCAACTCTGAGCCAGGTCGTCGAACCAATTCGACGGAGATTTTGGCGGAAACGCTACTTTCCGGGGCATCCTGGACCGATCTTGGCAAAATCTCCGTCGAATTCGTTCGCGCTGCGGGGCAGAACAAAGCGCGAGGTGCACGCCCGAACCGCACAGGCACTTCGGCGCATCAGGCGGGAGGTGTGGCCACCTCAGGAGATCCGGCCGGGCCGAGCCGGGTATCCGCACCTGTTCCGCACTGGTCCGCGCCGACTGGAGAATTTGGGCGACGGATGTCCTGAGTCAGCCCCACACGCAAGCTCGCCTGAGCCTGAACCTGAACCTGAACCTGAACCACGGTTGCTCGGGTGAGCCAAAATCTCCGGCGAATTCGTGCGGCGCACGGGGCGCAACCTCACGCGGGCGGGCACACGTTCCCTCCGGGAACAGATACCCCGCATCAGCTGCGGGCCTGCGCCAGGCCGAACGAGCGGGCGCCGCGCCGGCTGGCGACGGTCCAATACGAGGCCAGAACGCTCACCAGTGCGAAGATCAGCAGGATGGCCGCGGGCCCGCCGGCGCTGCCGCCTCCCCCGGAGACAATGGCCTGCATGCCCCGCACCGCCCAGGTGAGCGGCAGGAATGGGCTGATCATCTGGAACGGCGCCGACACCAGCTCAATCGGGTAGAGCCCACCCACCGCGGTGAGCTGCAGCGCGAGCAGTACCAGGGAGACCACGATTCCGACCCGGCCGAACGCCGCCGTGAGGAAGTGGTGCACCGCCGCGAACACGAAGGCGAGGAACACCGCGAAGGCCAGGGTCGACGGCAGGATCGACCACGAGACGCCGAGCGTGCTGTGCAGCAACAACACCACGACCACGGCCTGCGCTGCGGCGATTCCGAACGCACGGCCGAGGCTGCGGGCCACGAGGTTGCCGGTCGACGCGGTCGACGCGAGCGCGAGCGCGGACAGCGGCTTCATCACCAGGAAGATCGCCAGGGCACCGATCCACAGGCCGATCGGCACGAAGACCATGCCGATGACCGGGCCGATCGACGCGAAGGCGTTGTCGCGCTCCGCGGTGATGCCGACCGGTTCGGAGACGACCGCCGCGGTCGTCACCGGGTCGGTGTCGGTGAGCGGGGCCGCGCTGTCCGCGCCGTCCTGCAGCCCGCTGGCGAGTTCGACCGCGCCCGATTCGAGCAGGCGGGCGCCCGCCGCGGCATCCGTTGTTCCGGTGGCCAGCTGCGAGAGGCCGGTGGCGATGCCGGCAACGCCGGTGGCGAGGTCGCTGGCACCGCCGCGGAGGTCGCTGCCGCCGGCGGAGAGCAGGCTCGCACCGTTGGCGCTCTGAGACACCCCATCGAGCACGCCTTCGAGGCCCGGACCGGCCTGGCCGATGCCGGTGCTCTGCGCGGCGAGGGCGTCGAATCCGCCCTGGAGCTGCAGCAGGGCCGGCGCGTAGTCGGCGACCCGCGGGTCGCTCTGCATGGCCGCGTTCAGCTGCCTGAAACCGTCGGCGTTGGACTGCACCCCGGCCGCGTAGGCCGGTAGGCCGGTCGCGAGCGGAGCCAGCCCGGCCGCGCCCGTGCTCAGCCGGGTCAGGCCGTCGCTCAGTCCGGTGACGCCCTGGGTGTACTCGGCCACGCCGGAGGAGAAGCTGGCGGCGCCGGTCGCGGCGGACGAGGCCCCGGATGCCGCGGCGGCCGTGCCGCCGGCCAGCGAATCGAGTCCGGTGGCCACGCCGGTGACCCCGGTCGAAACCTGCGCGGCGCCATCCGCCGCCTGCGTGAGGGACTCGCCCAGCACAGCCAGGCTGGTGTAGAGCCCGTTGAGGTACTGCGAGGTGATCTCGCGGCCGAAGACGCCCGACATGGCGGTGCCCACCGACTGGGCCACCGATCCGGCCAGGAACGAGTGCGCGTCATCCGTGCGGATGCCCAGGTCGGCCTGGGTGGGAGCCGCCCCGCCCAGCGAGGTCACCGACGCCGAGAAGTCCTTCGGGATCGTGAGCACCGCGTAGGCGTCGCCGGAGGCCAGGGCCGCCGCGGCATCCGCGGAGTTGGAGATGGTCCAGTCGAACCCGGTGGCCTCGGACCCCTCATCGGAAGGCTTGGTGAGTTCGGTCACGAGCAGTCGGCCGGCGAGCACCGGCTGCTCGGTGCCGTCGGGCAGGGTGGTGGTGACGATCTCGTCGTTGTTGACGACGATCGCCGGCAGCGTGTCCCCGCGCTGATCGGCGGTGGCGAGGGCCCCGGCGAAGAGTCCGGCAACCGCCAGCGGCACCACGATCAGGCCCGCCAGCAGGGCCCCGAGGGCCCCTCGGCGCTGCCCGGGCGTGCGGCTGAACAGTTTCTCAAGCCTGGTGCTCATCGCTGCAGGGCCTTTCGGTCACGGGAATCGAGTTCGAGGGTCTGCAGCGGGCGGGCCCCGCGGTAGACCGCGATCGCCTCGGGGAAGGAGGCGGCACCGACGATGAGGGCGGTCGAGGCCGGGGCGAGGATCGCCAGCACCTGCACGAGGTCCCGCCCCGCCGGGTCGACGGGCAGTCCCTCGCCGAGGTCGACGATGACAACTCCCGGGGTCTCGGTGAGCGCCGCGGTCAGGTGCACCGCGGCACGGCCTAGGGCGGAGAGGGACGATACCGTCGTGCCGGCCACGATCGGGCCGGCGTCCCGGCCGCTCGACGGGGTGCCGAGCGCACCGTTCAGACGCGCGATCCACCCCGCGAGAAGCGAGCGGCGCGACGCGGCGCGGTACCACGGATGCGCCAGGTCCAGCCGTTCGGCCAGCAACTCCCCCACGGTGAGCCCATTGTCGCGGCTGTCGCCCACGTCGGCGAGCGCCACCGCGCGGAGGGCGCGGCTGCGCTCGGACGGCAGCGGAAAGCCCATGACCTGGAGGCGGCCGAACACCGGGTCGAGCCGGCCGGCCAGGGTGGCGGCGACGACGCGGCGGTGGGTGGCGGAGCCGGTCAGTACCACCACCGCGCCGGCGTCGATGGTGAGGTCCAGCGGCCCGAAGGGGCTCTCCGGCAGCCCGAAGACGGCTCCCTCGGCCGTGATGGCGTGCGGCTGGCTGATGGCCCATTCCTTGTCGGCCAGGTGCCGGCGCAGACCCTCACCCTCGATGTCGACGTTGGGCAGAATGCGGGAGAGCCAGCGTGGCAGCCACCAGGCGGCGTCGCCGGCGAGGGCCATCGCGGCCGGGACCAATGTCATCCGCACCAGGAACGCGTCGAGGAAGACTCCGACGGCGAGGGCGAACGCGATGCCCTTGATCGCCCCGGTGCCCTCGGGCACGAAGGCAAAGAAGACGAAGAACATGATCAGGGCGGCGGCCGTGACCACGCGGGCGGCGTGGGAGAACCCGTGCACGATGGATTCGCGGGCCAGGCCGGTCTTCACGAACTCCTCCCGCATGCCGGAGACGAGGAACACCTCGTAGTCCATGGCCAGACCGAAGAGCACGGCCATCAGCAGGATGGGCAGGAAGCTCAGGATCGGCCCGGGGGTTTCCACCCCGAGCAGCTCGGAGAACCAGCCCCACTGGAAGATCGCCACGGTCGCACCGATCGATGCGGCCACCGAGAGCAGGAACCCGAGGGCCGCTTTGATCGGCACAAAGATCGACCGGAACACCATGGTCAGCAGGATGATCGAGAGCCCCACCACGATCAGGGCGAACGGCACGAGCGCGTTGCTGAGGCGGTTGGAGATGTCGATCGACACGGCGGTCGCGCCGGTCACGGCGATGGGGGTGCGCAAGTCGTCGTCGATCGATGTTGCCAGATCGCGGATGGCCTGCACGAGCGCCTTGGTCTCGGGCGCGTTCGGCGCGCTGTCCGGCATGACCTGGATGATGGCGGTGTCGACGGTCGGGTTCGGAGTGCCCTTGCCGACGAAGGCCACGCCGGGCAGGGTGCGCAGGGCCGCGCCGATGGTGTCGAGGTCACCGAAGATATCCGTCGTCTGGGTGATGTCGACGACGACGATGAGCGGACCGTTGTAGCCCGGACCGAAGCCCTCCTTGAGCATGGTGAACGCCTCTCGCTGCGTCGAACCGGCCGGCTCGGACGCCCCGTCAGGCAGGTTCAGGTCGAGGCTGAGGGCCGGGATCGCCAGCGTGCCGAGCACGCCCACCACGAGGAGCACGGCCACGACCGGCGCCCTGAGCACGAGGTTGACCCAGCGGTGGCCGAGGGTGGGCCGGCCGGTGTCTGGACGGGTGGCCCGGTGGTGCGCGCGGCTGCCTGTCTTGGGAGTGAGGCGCCCCTTGGCGAGGCCGAGAACGGCGGGGAGGAGCGTGACCGCCACGAAGATGGAGACCAGCACGGCCAAGGCGGCGCCCAGCCCCATCACGCTGAGGAACGGGATGCCGACCACGAGCAGCCCGAGCAGGGCGATGATCACGGTGATCCCGGCGAAGACGACGGCGCTGCCGGCGGTGGCCACGGCCGAGGCGGCCGAATCGTGTGGTTCGACCCCATTGGCGAGCTGCGTGCGATGCCGCGACAGGATGAAGAGCACGTAGTCGATGCCCACGGCGAGCCCGAGCATCAGGGCGAGCATGGGGGCCGTGCTCGAGACTGGCACGAATGCGGAAATCACGGTGATGCCGCCGATGGCGACGCCGACGCCGATCAGGGCCATCAGCAGCGGCATCCCGGCGGATGCGAGCGAACCGAAGGTGATCACCAGCACCACGCCCGCGAAGATCAGGCCGAGAACCTCGGAGATGGTGATGCCGAAGGTGTTGTCCTGGAAAACCTGGCCGCCGAAGGCTACCTCGAGGCCGGCCTGCTCGGCGATATCCCGCGTCGCGGTCACGTCGTCGAGGGTTTCCGCGGTGACGTCGGTTGATAAGCCGGACAACTGAACCTGGCTGAACGCACTCTCTGAGTCGTCGGAGATCGCGCCCGACGCATATTCGTCATAGGGCGTCAGCACCGAGTCGACTCCGGGCACGTCCGCGAGTTCGGCCGCAATGTCGACGATGGCCGTGCGGTAAGGCTCGTCGGTGACGGATGCCCCGTCCGGGGCCGTGTAGACAACCTGTACCGCGGCGCCGGCCGCCTGGGGGAACACCTCGCCGAGCTTGTCGATGGTGTCCTGTGATTCCGTGCCGGGAATCGCGTACGACTCCTGGGTCTGGCCACCGAGGGCCACCCCGGAGCCGAGGATCCCGACCAGCAGGATGGCCCAGATGCCGAGCACCAGGCCCGCACGCTGGTAGGCGAAGTGGCCGATTCGATAGAGCAGGGTTGCCATGGGTGCTACTTCCGGGACGGGGCGGTGCGAACGGTGACAGGGGCAAGCAGCTCGGTGATGACGGTCAGGAGAGCCGGTCGGACCTCTTCCACCGGGGTTATCTCCTCCCCGAGGAACGTCATGCCGGCCACCAGGGTGTAGGCGGCGCCGCCGAGGGCGATACCGAAGCGGATGCGGTCCTCCGTACTCGCATCGCCGTGGCACAGCGTGTCGGAGAGGCGCACGATCACCACTCCTGCCCGGTCGATCACGGGGATGCCGCGCAGCGACTGAGACTGGTTGATGAAGGTGTGCAGCTCGAGGCGGAATTCGAGGATGAAGTCGATGAAGTCGTTCACGAACCGGCTCCGGGTCAGGGCGCTCTCCTCGGTGGCGAGGAACCGTTCGAGAATGGCCTCCAGCCGGTTCACCGCCGGGGTGAGCACCTCGTCGAGGAGCGCTTCCTTGGAGGCGAAGTGGTAGAGCACGCTCGATTTGGAGTACCCGGCCGCGTCGGCGATCTGCTGCAGCGAGGTGCCGGCGAACCCGACCGAGGCGAACTGCTCCAGCGCTGTCGCGCGCAGTTCTGCGCTGGTGCTCTGGCGGTTGTGTGGGGGCTGGGGCACAACGGGCTCTGGAGTCACCCGATTACGGTACCTGACCGATCGGTCAGAGCTTGTCCGATCGGTCAGATTGTCGGGAAACGTGCAGTCGGGCAACTTCCGGGTAGCGTTAGACGCGGAGGTCTCCATGCGAAAGTTCATTTTCAGCAGTGCCATCATCGGCGTGCTCGCCGGCGGTTGGAACATTCTGAGCGCCACCCGCACCGGTCCGCGCGACTGGCGCCTGGCGCTGATGTGGATCGGCTGGCTGCTCAGCGCCGCCGTCGCCATCGGAACCGTCATCCAGGATGCCGACGATCGCCGAATCGAGGACTAAGTCCTCCGCTGTCGGCGTGTCAACGCGGGCCGTAGCGCGCCGCACGGCAAACTGAAGAGTTCACGGTACGTTAGCCGAAAGGGGTTCCCGATGTTTGGTCGACGACGTCGCGTCGCACCGGTCGCACCGGTCATCCCCCCGCCCGTTCCCGAGCTCAGCGACGCTCAGATATTCGAGCTCCTGCACATCCAAATCGCTCGTCTCGTCGGCGCCCAAGGCCAGTGGACTCTGGTTCCCCGCAGCAGTGACGACACCGACGTGATCTTCCACGATCTGAAGGCGAACCAGATTGCCTCGTCCCTGGCCTCCGTGCTCCGCACCGAGACCGCCGTTCTGCGCGGCGAGGTCACCGCCGAGCCCACCGCGCTCCCCTTCATTCCCGCCCCGATCTCCGTTTGGGCCGAACCGGAGCGGGCGCCGACGGCCACCCTTCCGCGCTTCTCCGCCGCTGCTTCGACGAACAACGCCCGCCTCGTCGCCTGACCCTCGGCCCCGCTTGTTTGCTCGCTCGGCAACGCGATTATCGTCCACTCCGGGTCAACCTGCATCGGTGACCGCAGTCGGCACTGAGTTCCGGTGCGGATGATCGTCCAGTGCTTGTTGTGCAGGAGCAAAGGGTGAGCATGGCACAGCAGTACTCCGTCGGACGAGCGCATCCGTTTGCAGCTGCGGAAGAAACGCCCCGCGGCACCGGAGACCACCCATCCCAGGCGCTCGAGATCGCGTTGTGCTGCGGCTGGATCGACGGGCAAGTGAACTCTCTCGACGGTTACTTGTCGCAGGCCTTCACTCCCCGCCGAGCCCGCAGCGTGTGGTCACAGCTCAACCGGGACTCAGCCACCCTCATCGCGGAGGGGTGGATGCGTCCCGCCGGGTTCTTCCCGGCGCTCACGTCCCAGAACCGTTTCGCGATCCTGTTCCGCCTCGACGGTACGAAGCAGCCCGAGGCTCGCGCCGCGAAGATTGCGACCTACATCGGCATGCTCGAATGCGGGGAAACGCTCTACCGGCAGAAACCCCGAGACACCCCTGCGTCGGGAGCTTGCCGGACGCGCTCGTATAGAGTTCCGCCGCATTCTTTGTAGGTCTTCTTCAGACTCGCGCTGCCGCGGAATTCTAGATTGAAGATCATGACTTCCAGCCCCCTCATCGCCCGCACCCCGACACCCCGCATCATGAGCGTGCGCGACCTGTCGCAGATCGCCATCTTCGCCGCCCTGATCGCCGCACTCGGACTGCCCGGCGCCCTGAGTATTGGGGCGGTGGCCGTGCCGATCACCTTCCAGACCCTCGGGGTGATGCTGGCCGGGGCGATCCTCGGGGCGCGCAAGGGCTTCTTCGCCGTGCTCCTCCTGCTCGCCCTCGCCGCAGCCGGCCTCCCGCTGCTGTCTGGCGGGCGCGGTGGCATCGTCTGGTTCACCACCTCACCCTCCGCCGGCTACCTCTACGGCTGGCTGCTCGGCGCCCTGGTCATCGGCTACTTGACCGGCCTGCTCCTCCCCCGCTACCGGCTCTGGGCGGCGCTCGGCGCCACCACGCTTGGCGGCATCGTCGTGGTCTACCTGATCGGCGTGCCCGTCACCGCGATCAACCTGGGCCTGCCGCTCTGGGTTGCTCTCGTCGACGCCGCGAAGTTTCTGCCCGGCGACCTGATCAAGGTGGTCGTCACCGTACTGGTGGCCCGCCAGGTTCACAGGGCCTACCCGGGTCTGATCCCGCCGCGCCGCCGCGCCGCTCCCGCGCCCGAGGCCGACGACGTCACCGCCGGAGCAGTCACGCCCGCATCATGAGCAGGATCGACTTCGACAGTGTCTCGCATGCGTTCGGTGAACGGATGGTGCTGCGGGACATCCGTTTGACCCTCACCGAACAGCGCATCGGCATCGTCGGTGCGAACGGGTCGGGAAAGTCCACCCTCGTGCGCCTGATCAACGGATTGATCAAGCCCGACACCGGAATCGTGAGCGTCGGCGGGCTCGACGTGGCCCGGAACGCCAAGGCGGTGCGCCGGCAGGTCGGCTTCATCTTCACCAACCCGGACAACCAGATCGTGATGCCCACCGTGGCCGAAGACGTCGCCTTCACCCTACGCCGCCGCGGGCTGACCCCGCTCGAGATCTCGACCCGCACGCGGGCGGCGCTCGAGCGCTTCGGGCTCGACCAGCACGCCGACCATCCGGCGCACCGGCTGTCCGGCGGCCAAAAGCAGTTGCTGGCGCTGGCGGCCGTGCTCGTGGCGGAGCCTGAGATCGTGGTCGCCGACGAGCCGACCACGCTGCTCGACGCACGCAATGCCCGGCGCATCACCGAACTTCTGCTCGGCCTGAGCCAGCAGGTCATCGTGGTCACCCACCAGCTGGACCTGCTCGCCGCCTTCGACCGCGTGATTGTGATCGAGGACGGCCGGGTGGTCGCCGACGGTGCACCGGATGCCGCGCTCGGCGCGTACCGGGAGCTGCTGGCATGATCGGGCCGGCATGATCGGGCTCTATCACCCCGGCCACTCGCTGATCCACCGCGCGCCGATGCTGCTCAAGCTCGTGCTTCTCTCGCTCGCCGTGCTGCTCGTCGGCTCGCTCGGCGAGCTCTGGCAGCTGGGCGCCTGCCTTCTCGGGGTCGCCGCACTGTTCCTGGCGGCGCGGGTGCCGCTGGGCGCGGCGTGGCAGCAGATCGGCCCGCTCCTGTGGATTTTGGTGATCGCCGTTCCACTTCAGGCGCTGTTCGCCGGCTGGACCACGGCCGGCCTGATGGCCGGGCGGCTGCTGATCGCCGTGGCGCTGGCGGCGCTGTTCACCGTGACGACCACGGTCACGGCCGTGCTCGAGGGCTTTCAGAAGCTTCTGCGACCGTTCCGTCGCTGGGTCGACGCCGACCGGGTCGGCCTCCTCCTCGCCCTCACCCTGCGGTGCATCCCGCTCGTCACCGAGATCGTGTCCGAGGTGATCGAGGCCCGTCGGGCGCGCGGCACCCAGGGTTCGCTGCTCGCCCTGGCCGTGCCGGTGGTCGTGCGCTCGCTCTACGCCGCGGATGCGATCGGCGAGGCTCTGGCCGCCCGCGGTCTCGACGACTGAGGCCGGAGCGGTTCGGCCCCGGCAGGTCGGTTGCGGCTAGGTTGAGACCACCAGCGGTTTCCGGTCTCACCCCGACCGGACAGGCGAGGAGCGGAGCGCGATGACCCAGCCCGGCGGCACGACCGAGGCACGGCGACGAGGACGGCTGCGGCGCGGCATCCGGGCCGGCGGCTGGTGGAGCCTGACCGCGTTCGTACTCGTCGTGATCGTGTTCCTGGCCTGGGCGAACACGGTGCGCGTGGCCGATCGGGCCGCGGCGGACGAGGTCTTCGCCAACCCGAACGTGACCGTCACCGACACCCCCACGTCGGTCGTCCTCGCGCCCGCCGACGACGCCGGCGACATCGGCCTGGTCTTCGTTCCCGGTGCCCGGGTTGACCCCTATGCCTACCTCTACAAGCTGGCGGGCACGGTCGAAGACACCGGGGTGACCGTTGTGATCACCAAGCCGGTGCTCAACCTCGCCATCTTCGACCGCCGGACGTTGTCCACCTTCACCGACGCCGTCCGCAACGTCTCCACCTGGTTCGTGGGCGGCCACTCGATCGGCGGCGTGCGAGCCTGCATGCTGGCGGACGATCCCGCGGTGGCCGGGCTGGTGCTGTTCGGCAGCTACTGTGCGGCCGCGCCGGAGCGCACCGATCTGCGGGCCCTCAGCCTCAGCGGGAGCGCCGACGGCCTCAGCACCCCGGAGAAGATCACCGACAGCGCAGATCTACTTGTGCCCGACACCCGTTTCGTCGAAATCGAAGGAGCCAACCATGCGCGGTTCGGCGACTACGGCGTCGAGAACGGCGACGGTGTTGCCACCATGTCAACGGATGCCGTTGCCGCCGAAATCACTCGCGAGCTCACTGAATTCCTGACACAGACAACCCCGTAGTCGGCAACCTTCCCCGGTCCGCGGTTGCGGTGCACTGAAGCGGCCGGCACCTGACGAACCCGATCGTTGGAGCACGGCGTGAGCACCCTGGTCATCTTCGATTCGACCTCCAAAACCAGGGCAACCATTGCCGAGACAATCGCCGTCGAGCTCGGCGACGGCACCAGGGCAGTTCCCGTCGACAGCGCGGTCGTGGGCTGGAAACCTTCGCCACGCTTGCAGGCCTTCCTCGCCCAGCGTCGCCCCGGCACCCTGCGGGGCGCGGTCGGCCGCCTTCGACACCCGGGGGCGCACATCCGTGCTGTCCCGCTGAGGTGCAAGAAAGGCACGGGTCTCCTTGACCGGGGCCTCTCCTGCCGCTCTCGGGTTGTGTTCTGTGTTACGTGGTGGTCAGAGAGTCCACGTACTCCTGGTTCTCGGAGATCCACTTCGCCACGATCGGCTCGTAGTCCTTGCCGTCGTAGTCGACGAACATGGCCTTCTCAAGCGAGTACAGCTTGTCGAGGTCCATGTCGAAGCCCTTGATCCACTCGGTGGCCTGCGGAAAGTCCTCGGCGAAGTCGGACTTGGCGTAGCTGTGGAGCGACTCGGTGTTCTTCAGGGTTCCCTTGGGGTCCTCGAGGGTCTTGATCGGCAGCGAACCGTAGGCCCAGTGCGGCTCCCACAGGGTGACGACGATGTTCTCGCCGGCCTTGGTGGCCGCGGTCAGCTCGGTGAGCATGGCTGCGGTCGATGAGGTCAGGTATTCCATGTCGTCGAGGCCGTAGGCCGGGATGACCTTCTCAGTGGTGGCCTTGGTCAGGCCGGCTCCGGGTTCGATTCCGACGATGCGGTTGCCGAACTTGTCGGCGTTCCTGGCCAGCTCATCGAGGGAATCGATGGGGGCATCCTTGTTGACGGCGATGGTCAGGCGGGATTCCTCGTTCCATGCGCCGAGGTCGACGATGTCATCGCCGTACTCCTTCACGTAGGACGCGTGCGTCTGTGGCATCCAGACATCCATGTTGATGTCGTAGTCTCCGGTGGAGAGACCCGAGTAGACGGGGGCAACGTCGGCGTATTCCAACTCCGCATTGTAGCCCTTCTCGTCGAGGATGGCCTTCCACAGTTCGGAGACCGCGACGCCTTCATCCCAGCCGTTGAACACGGCGATGGTGATGTCTTTCTGGTCCTTGTTCCCGTCGCCGACGACGGCGGCCTCGGCCGAGGCGCAGCCGCTGAGTGCGAGGAGCCCAACGGCTCCGAGGGCGATGAGGGACAGTGATCGGTTTTTCATATTGTTTCCTTTCGTGTCGCCTGGTGGGCGACCGGGGCAGAATCAGAAATCAGGAGGTCGTGTGCGCGGCGCACTGGCTCAGGCGGCCAGGGCTTGCTGGGCGCGGCGCTTGCGGGCCGACATGATTCGACCGAGCGGGGTGTCGCCGGTGCCGAGTGCGGCGGTCAGGCGGTCAAGGAAGATGGCGAGGATCACCACGGCGAGGCCGGCTTCGAAACCGAGTGCGACGTCGATGCGGTTCAGGCTGGCGACGACATCCGCTCCCAGCCCCCCGGCACCGACCATACCGGCGATGACGACCATCGACAGGGAGAGCATGATGACCTGGTTGATACCCGCCATGATCGTCGGCATCGCCAGCGGAAGCTGGATCTGCCGGAGGATGCGCCAGGGCGAGGCGCCGAAGGCCTGCCCGGCCTCAACCACTTCTCGGTCGACCCCGCGGATGCCCAGCTCGGTGAGGCGGACTCCCGGAGCCATCGCGAAGATGATGGTGGCCACGATTCCGGGCACGACGCCCACGCGGAACAGAATCAGCGCGGGAATCAGGTACACGAAGGCCGGCATGGTTTGCATGAAGTCGAGAATCGGCCGGATGATGTTGGACGCCACCGCGGACTTCGCCGCCAGGATGCCGAGCGGCAGGCTGAGGGCGATCGCGAGCACACTGGCGACCAGCACCAGTGCGAGGGTGTCCATGGCGTTCTCCCACTGGTCGACGCCGACGACGACGATCAGACCGAGGACGGTACCGACCATGAATTTCCAACCGCGGGTGGCCAGGGCCAGCCCCGCCGAGAGCACGATGATCACCCAGAAGGGCGGCGCCACCAGGAGGAAGTCGACCAGTTCGTAGGCACCGTCGAAGACGGCCCGGATGAAGTCGAATAAGAACCCGAACGTGTCGGTGATCCAGTCGATGAACCCCTCCACGAGGGTACCCAGAGGAAGTCGGAAGTCGTTCACAGGTCGGCTCCTTCCAGAGCGGTGTCGCGGAGGGTTTCGGTGATCACGCTGATGGAAATCGTGGCTGCGGGCTCGATCACGGGCACGTCCCCCGTATTCGTGCTCACGTTGCCGAGCGCGGCCAGCAGGGTCACCCGCGGGATGACGCCGAGCAGACGGTTCTTCTCATCGACCACGGCGATGGCCAGATCACTGCCGACCGAGGGTTCGACCAGGTCGACCAGCGGGGTGTCCGGGTTGACGGAGATCGCATCCGTGCGCACTATCGCGCGCAGATCGGTCTCGCCGGCCTTGACCTGCCCCAGCACGTCGCGATCGCGCACCACACCGGCGAAGGTGCGGTCGCGGTTGAGCACGAAGGTGGCGGAGGTCTGCAGGTCGCGCATGGTGCGGAGCGCAGCTCGGGGACCGCCGGTGATCGTGACCACGGAGCGCACGGGCTCCATCACGCTGGCCGCGGTCAGCACCCGGGCGCGGTCGACATCCTGCACGAACTGAGCGACGTAGTCGTTCGCCGGATCGGTCAGGATCTCCTCGGGGGTGCCGATCTGAACGATGCGACCATCGCGCATGACCGCGATGCGGTCGCCGAGGAACATGGCCTCGTTGAGATCGTGGGTGATGAAGATGATGGTTTTGCCGAGCTCGGCCTGCAGCTCGATCAACTGCTCCTGCATTTCGCGGCGGATCAGCGGGTCAAGGGCCGAGAACGCCTCGTCCATCAGGAGGACGTCGGTGTCGGCGGCGAGAGCCCGGCCGAGGCCGACTCGCTGCTGCATTCCGCCGGAAAGCTCGGACGGCAGGCTGTCGGCCCAGCCGTCGAGCCCGACGAGGCGGATGATGGTGCGCGCCTTGGCGAGCCGCTCCTCGCGGCCCATGCCCTGCACCTCGAGTCCGTAGGCGACGTTGTCGATCACGGTGCGATGTGGTAGCAGGGCAAAGTGCTGGAACACCATGGAAATATTAGTGCGGCGCACCTCGCGCAGCGCGGCGGCGGAGATGCCGGTGATGGCCTGGCCGGCCACCGTCACGCTGCCAGAGGTGGCGTCCAGTAGCCCGTTGAGCATGCGGATCAGGGTGGATTTGCCCGAACCGGACAACCCCATCACCACGAAGATTTCGCCGCGGTGAACCTCGAATGAGGCGTCGATAACGGCGGCGGTGCCCAGCGAGGACACCTCATCGCGGCTGGCTCCCGCGGTCAGCTTCTTGACGAGCTCGTGCGGACGACGCCCGAACGCTTTGTACAGTCGATCTGCCTTCACGGCAATAGTTTCGGTCACGGATTCTCCCGGTGCACGCCGGGCGGGGCCGAATCACGGCCGACGGAACGGATGCACGCTGTGTCGGACGGGTAGGCCGTGACCGGCCTCGACGCGATGGAAAGCGTGGGCTGGGGCGATCATGGGGATCGCATCCGTCATGGCCTCACCATACGAAGCGCCGTACCGATGGGGCCGTGGCTGTACATTCGCGTCCTGGTGAAGGGTCGTAAGACCAGCAGCAACCCTAACACGGGGGTATTTGCGTCGCAGAAGCAGCGATTTCGACGGTTTCGGGTAGCGGGGAGAACCGGCCCTACCGCAGGCCGCGAGACAGCCGCCGCGGAGCATCCGTGCCGGGTCGCGTTCGACGACCCGGGCCGGACTCAGGCCTTGAGCGCCGCGATCTGCGCGGACTTCTCGGTCGCCGCGGCCGTCTCGGCGGCGCTGGGCGCACCGTGGTGGGCGATCATCGTGGTCTCGTCGAACGGCTCGTGACGGTCGAGCACCCGGTCGACCTGGGCACGATCGATCTCCTTGGTCCAGGATCCGATCAACACGGTGGCGACGGCGTTGCCGGTAAAGTTCGTGAGCGCGCGGGCCTCGGACATGAAGCGGTCGATGCCCACGATGAAGCCGACTCCTTCAAGCAGCTGCGGGGCGTGGGCCTGCAAGCCGGCGGCCAGGGTCGCGATCCCGGCACCGGACACTCCGGCGGCACCCTTGGAGGCGATGATCATGAAGGCGAGGAGCCCGATCTGCTCGCCCAGGGCGAGCGGCTGACCCATGGCCGTGGCGATGAAGAGCGACGCCATGGTCAGGTAGATCGCGGTGCCGTCGAGGTTGAAGGAGTACCCGGTGGGAACCGTGACGCCCACGACCGGCTTGGAGACGCCGAGGTGCTCCATCTTGGCGATCAGGCGCGGCAGCGCCGCCTCGGAGGAGGAGGTAGAGAAGATCAGCAGGTACTCTCGGCCGAGATAGCGCATCAGCTTGAAGATGCTGATGCCGGTGACGATCTTGAGCAACCCGCCGAGGATGACGACGATGAAGAGCACACAGGTCAGGTAGAAGGCGCCCATCAGGGTGAAGAGGCTGATAACGGCCTGGAAACCGGTGGCACCGACGACGGCGGCGATCGCACCGAAGGCGCCGATCGGCGCGAGCCACATGACCATGATCAGGATGCGAAAGACCAGGGCCTGCACGTGCGCGATGCCCTCGAGGATCGGCTTGCCGGCGGCTCCCATCTTCTGCAGCGCGAAGCCGGCGATGAGGGCCACCAGCAGGGTCTGCAGGATGTTGCCGGCGGTCAGTGCGGAGAACAGTGTGGTCGGGATGATGCCGAGGAAGAAGTCCGATTCGGCGGCTTCCGGCGGCACGAAGGTGGTCGCGGTGAGATCGAGCCCTGAGCCGGGCTTGATCACGTTGCCCACGACGAGGCCGATCGCCAGGGCGAAGGTGGACATGGTCAGGAAGTAGCCGAGGGCCAGTCCGCCGATCTTGCCGACCGTGGCGGCCTTCGCGATGGACCCGATGCCGAGGATGATCGTGCAGAAGATGATCGGCGAGATCATCATCTTGATCAGGGCGATGAAGATGTCCCCGAGCGGTTTGAGCGAGACGGCGAATCCGCCTGTGCCGCCGAAGAGCAGGCCGACGATGACGCCGAGGATCACCGCGACGATGACCGCCATGTACAGGTAGTGGGACTTGTCAAACTTCTTCGCGGGCTGTGCAGCGCGAGCGCGAGGCAGTGATGCCATAAAAGACTCCTTTGTCTAGTAACTAGGCTGGGGTGAGGCGCTGGTGCGCCCGGACCATCCGTGGTGTGTTTCACACTGGACGACCGAGGCGCCCGCGTCACTGTTGCGGTCATATTGGTCACGGTCGCGCAAATGGAAGAAGGATGCGATGGGGCAAGGCTGGAGCATTGCGCGCCGCCTGTTCCTGGCGAACGCCCTGGTCATCATGGCGATAACCGTGTTCGCGGGCACCGCGGCCTTCGTGGACGCCCGCGACCGTGGTTTCGTCGCCGCCGAGGAACGGATGCTGTCCGTCGCCAGCGCCATCGCCGACAACCCGCTCGTACTGGATGCCAGCCGCTCAGCCGATCCCAGCGCGGTGCTCCAGCCGTACGCCGAGCGGGTCACCGCCGACGCCACCCTCGACTTCATCACGATCATGGCGCCCGACCGCACCCGCTGGACCCACCCGACCGAGTTGGAGATCGGCCGCCCCTACATCGGTACCGTCACGCCCGCCCTGGCCGGGGAACCGTTCACCGAGGTGACCACGGGCACGCTCGGACCCTCGGTGCGGGCCGTCGTTCCGATCACCGACGCGCAGGGAGCCGTTCAGGGCCTGGTGGCTGCGGGGGTGAAGACGAGCAACCTCTCCATCGCGCTGAGCGCGCGGCTGCCGGCCGTGCTGGGGGTGGCCCTGATGCTGCTGGCCACGGGCACCCTCGCCGCCTGGCTGCTCGGTCGCTATCTGAGCCGGGTCACGCTCGGCTGGGGACCGGAGCAGCTCGCCCAGCTCTTCGTCTACTACGACTCGGTGCTGCATTCGGTTCGGGAGGGTCTCGTACTCGTCACTCTCACGGGCGAGGTCGTGCTCTACAACGATCAGGCTGCCCGGCTGCTGGGCCTGCCGCCGCGCTCACCGACTGAGGGCCGGGCATCCTCCGCCGCCACGCAGAGCCTTGACCGTCTCGACCTTCCCCCGGCGCTCGCCGAGCTACTGAAGAGCGGCCGCCCCGCCACCGACGAGATCCACGTCACCGACACGCGCGTGCTGGTCGTCAGCCAGCTGCCGGCACTGAAACCGGGCAGCGGCCGCACCAAACCCGCGCCGATGGGCTGGGTTGCGACCATCCGCGACCACACCGACCTGCAATCGATGGGCAGCGAGCTCCGGTCGATGCGCACCCTCTCGGATGCCCTGCACGCCCAGACCCATGAGCACGCCAACCGGCTTCACACCATCGTGTCCCTGATGGAACTCGGGCGCAGCGCCGAGGCCCTCGATTTCGCCACCAAAGACCTGGAGCTCAGCCAGCAACTCACCGATGACATGCTCGACTCGGTGGACGAACCGGTGCTCAGCGCCCTGCTGATGGGCAAGTTCGCCCAAGCCAGCGAGCTGGGCGTGCTGCTCACGGTTGAGGCGGCCGGAACCCTCGCCGATTCCGGCCTGACGGCGCAGGACCTGGTCACGGTCGTGGGCAACCTGGTCGATAACGCGCTCGACGCGGCCGCCGGCGGCGAGGCACCCCGCCGGGTGCACCTCTCGGTCGGCTCCACGCCCTCGTCGGTGGCGATCGAGGTGGCCGACACCGGGCCCGGCGTCGACCCGGACGCCGTGACGGACATCCTCCGCCGCGGTTACAGCACCAAGGAGCCCGGCAGTTTCGGCCGCGGCCTCGGACTGGCGTTGGTGCGGCAGACGGTCAACCGGCTCGGCGGCAGCCTCAGCATCACCCGACGCGAGGGGGCCGTGTTCACGGTCACCCTCCCCCGGCAGCCGGAGCAGCCCGCCGCGGGCATCGAACCCGACCTCGCGGCGATGATGGGCGGATCGCATGACTGACCGGGACATCCGGGTGCTCGTCGTCGAAGACGAAGCCATTGCGGCCGAGGCGCACGCCGCCTACCTCGGGCGTCTGACCGGTTTCGTGCACGCGGGCACCGTCGGCGACGGCCATTCCGCCCTGCGCGCCCTGGCTACGGCCGTCACCGCCGGGCAGCCCATCGATCTGGTGCTGATGGATATGACCCTGCCCGACCTGCACGGCCTCGACGTGAGCCGACGGATGCGCGCGGCCGGCCTGACCACGGACATCATCGCCATCACGGCGGTGCGCGAACTGCACATCGTGCGCGGCGCCGTGGCGGCCGGCATTGTTCAATACCTGATCAAGCCGTTCACCTATTCGACCTTCGCGCAGAAGCTGGTGCAGTATCGGGACTTCCGGCTTCAGCTGGGCGGCCTGTCCGCGATGACCAGCCAGACCGACGTGGACCTGGCGTTCGCGAGCCTGCGCACGCCCACCGAGCTGCCGCGGCCGAAGGGTCTGTCCGAGGGCACCCTGGGCGCGGTGATCGAGTTCCTGAAGCTGCAGACCGTTCCGGTCTCCTCCAGCGAGGTCATGGAGCAGCTCGGCATTTCGCGGGTGACCGCCCGGCGCTACCTTGAGCATCTGGCCGACACCGGCTCGCTCGAGCGGTCGCCGCGCTACGGCACGCCGGGGCGGCCAGAGAACGAATACGTCTGGCGCCGGTGAACCGTCCGGGTAGCTGTTTCAGAGCTCCTCCTTCATGATCTCGGACAGGTGGTCGTCCTGCGCCCGGGTCAGATGCCGGATCAGCGACGCGATGCTGTTCGCCTCCGGGACGGGCCGGAGGTTCAGCAGCTCCGCACCGGCATCCTTGAGCACGGCGTGCACGACTCCGCGGACGCGCCCGTACGATTCGGCGAATCAGGTAGCTCGACAGCATTCGTTGTCTTTCGTCTGGTCGTGAGCCGGCGAACCTTCGGTGGGCCCCGATCGGTCGGAGACAGAGTAGACCGAGTGGCCGCCGGATTTACGCCGCGACGGGCGGAGCCGGCAGCGGGTCGGGGCGGACGTGGCCACCGGCGCGGACCGCAGCACCGAAGGAGGATCCTCAGGCGCAACCGAAACCAGCGCCAAAACGGTTGTTGTATCCCGCGGCGGGGCACTCGGCGCCGGCGGGCGGGTGAACGGCGGTGGTGCCCGTCTGTGAGAAACGGTGAGACAGGAGATCTGAATGATTGTCGCAACGGCAGCGCGGGGCCAGGCTCTCAGAGGAACCGGTCGAGGTCCACCACACCCAGCGTAGCCAGGGACCGCGCAAGCATCTCCTCGATCCGTTCTGGTAGGTCCTCCCGTTCGGCAAGCCGGTTCGATACCTCCTGAACGCCGCTGAAGTACGCCACCAGATGCCAGGCCTCGCGGTCGTGGTCGAGTCCGGACGGGATCTCCCCCGCTGCCTCGGCCTCACGAAGCAGCATCGCGATGCGCGCGACCCAGCCCACGTACGGGGTCGGCAGGATTGCCGGGATCAGGTGATATTCCCGCACGAGCCGCACCGAGGCCCGCACGCGCACGTCGTTCCGGAAAGCGCCGGCAACCCCGCGGATCGACGCCACGATGGCCTCGATCCCGCGCATGGGTGACGCATCGCCCAGTACGTTGGCGAACGGAGCCCGCGAAAACGAGGAATGCACGAGCGCGAGCGCCATATCCGACTTGGCTTTGAAGTGGTACTGTACCAACCCCTTGCCGGTGCCCGACTTCTCGGCAACCAGGCCGATCGAGGTGCCCGCGTAGCCGCGGTCGGCGAATTCGATTGCCGCCGCTGCCAGGATGCGTTCACGCGCCTCGATCCTGCGAGCATCACTTCCAGCCACCAGCACCTCCGGGAATCGTCACCGTTCGACCGAATGGTGCGATATACCAGCCTAACCATCGGGCCGGGACGCCTTCACCTGAGAGTGCTGTACGATCGTACAAGTCCCCGGGTGAGATTCAGTTCTCGACTGACCGGGGGGATTCAGGGGGACCCGGGGACCAACGCAACCCCAGTCGGATTCGCATCTGGCTGGGGTCTGCTCCCCCGAGCCAAACCCCATCGCCCTCCACGGAGTGCCTCTTTCCCGTCCCCAACGGTCAAGCCCGNGGGGGGGGGGGGGGGGGGGCGAGCCTGCCCAGTCCCGGTGACCCGCCCTCCCGAGGTCCCCACGACGCTGGTCGAGCCTGTCAAGACCCGGGACGAGAGCCACGCCCTACAGCCCCACCGCCTTGCTCGGCAGTGCGATCAGTGTCTGCTCCGGATCGTTCTCCACCGGTGGCCGGAGCCAGTATTGCGTTCCCGTGCGGGTGATCTTCCAGTGCTGGTTGTGTAGCAGCAGGTGGTGCGGGTGGCAGAGCAGTACTCCGTCGGCGAGGTTGGTGTCTCCGGTGTCTGTGAGCCATTCGTTGATGTGGTGGGCTTCGCTCCAGGCCGGTGATCGGTCGCAGCCGACCCAGAGGCATCCGCCGTCGCGCACTCCCATCGCGGCGCGCTGTGCCTCGGTGAAGAGTCGTTCGTCACGGCCGACGTCGATGATTTGGCCGATGTCGTCGAACTTGATGCCGCGGGTGCCGGTGTCGCAGAGCAACCGGTCGATGGTTTCCTGCGAGATGGGGACCGGGTTGCCCTCGATCTGCCCGTGCGCGGCGGGTTCGGCGGCACCCGGCTCGCCGGTCTCAGCCGTGAGCGCTTTCTCGGTCACGATCACGCGCACCGCCGGGCGGCGGCCGCCGAAGACCCGGCCGGGGTCGGCCTCGCCGGCGATCGTGAGCAGCTGCACGAGGGAGTCCGCGTTGATCTGCTCGGTGCTGCGCGGGTCGTCCTGCATTTTCTGGGCCCAGGCGGCGCGTTCCGGGTCGACGAAGCGCACTCCGCCGCGGCGGGGTCCGGTGATGGAGTCGAAGGTGGAGAGCACGAACTCGCCGTCTTCGGGGGCGAAGAGCCCGTTCAGGCGCACGTTGCCATTGCTCAGCCGGTAGACCTTCAGGTAGCGGTCGTCGTGGGCCTGCTTCTCCCGGGCGGCGATGCCGGCCTCATCGAGGTGGTCGCGCATCCGTCTCGCCCGTTTGAAGACCTCGTCGGCATTCAACGTTGACGCCTCGGTGAGGAGCGCCGCGAGGGCCACCCGGAGCTTCTCCGCGGTAACTGCCGCGTCGATCTGGCCGAGCCCGGCCCGGATCGACTCGGCCGCGTCAACCGAAAGGGTGCCGGCGGTCACGGCCCGGGCGATCGGCGCCTGCCACGGCACCCTCGCAACAAACGCCGCGACGTCGACAGCGTCGGCATCGGCATCGGCGTCGGGCGTCGAGAGCGTCGAGAGCGCCTCTTCGACCAGCTTGTCGGCCGCCTCGGTGTCGGCCATCATCGTGCCGACCGCGACGAGTTTGTAGGCGTCGCCTTTGGATGAGCCGGTCCAGTTCTGGATCAGGGCCTCGGGCGAGAGGAACCCCTGCTGCGCGGCCAGCCCCGACTGGCCGAGTTCCGGGCGGGAACGTTCGGCGATGGTTGCGGCCATCAACGCGGCATAGGTGTCGAGCAGACGGCGCGCGCAGGCGATCCGCTTCTGGCCGGCCAAAGCCTCGGCGTCGGGAAGAGCCGCGAGGTCGGCGCTCGAGGAGCCCAGCAGGGCGACAGCGTCGGCCGCCCGCCTGAGGTCATCCGCGAGGTTCGTCATGTTATGAGGATACCTCGTCGGGTACGTATAGTCGAGACTTATGCATCAATTACTGTGATAAATTCAGATCTTTGTTCTAGTACCAGAACGCGGAGGTCGCGCTGGCATGCCGATATGGTCTGGGGCCGGCGTGTCGGTCTCGCGGCGCAGGTTATGGACCGTGGCGGACGTTCTAACGTGCGCCTGCTTCCTCACCGTGCGCCGGGAGAGGGGAGGTCAGACGGGGAGCCTTCAGGGATCATCTGACCGGGTCTCGACGGGCTCGAGCACCTAGGGAGGGCACCTGGGGAGGGCACAAAAAAACCCTTCCATTCGGTGAAAACCTGATGAAAGGGGCCTGGTGGTGCACCCCCCCGGACTTGAACCGGGAACCCACTGATTAAGAGTCAGTTGCTCTGCCAATTGAGCTAGAGGTGCGTGTTTCTTTACTCTCCGACCCAGGGTGACCCGAACCGACTCTAGATACTAACAGCACGATTGCCTTCGGCGCCAATCGAGGTACAAACCGGAGAGTCGCGCCAAAATTACTAGTCTTGGTCTGTGACCCAGCCCCAGAAGTACTCCCTCGATGACGACCTCCAGCTCGCGACCGAGCTCGCCGATCTGGCCGACGCGATCTCGCGCGACCGGTTCACCGCGATGGACCTCGTCGTGACGACCAAACCCGACCGCACCCCGGTGACGGATGCCGACCAGGCCGTGGAGCGCGCGATCCGGACTGCCCTGGCCGAGCGGCGCCCGGCCGACGGCATCCTCGGTGAGGAATTCGGCACCGAGGGCACCAGCGTGCGGCAATGGATCATCGATCCGATCGACGGCACAGCCGGTTTCCTGCGCGGCATCCCGATCTGGGGCACCCTGATCGCCCTCGCCGTCGATGGCGATCCGGTGGTGGGGATGGCGAGCTCCCCAGCCCTCGGCAAGCGTTGGTGGGCGCGCACCGGCGGCGGCGCCTGGATGACCGACGAGCGCACGCCCGGCGCCGACCCCGTGCGCCTGGCCGTGTCCGGAGTGGCCGAGCTCGCCGACGCCTCGCTCAGCTACAACAGCATCCAGCAGTGGGACCAGACCGGGCACCTCGACGAGCTGATCACACTGTCCCGCCAGGTCTGGCGCACCCGCGCCTACGGCGACATGTGGTCGTACATGCTCCTCGCCGAGGGTCTGCTCGACATCGTCGCGGAATACGACCTGCAGCCATACGATCTCGCGGCCCTGGCCCCGATCGTGCAAGAGGCCGGCGGCCGGTTCTCCTCCGCCGACGGCCGGCCCGGCCCCTGGCACGGCAGCGCTCTGGCCACCAACGGCCTGCTGCACGAGCCGGCTCTGCGGGCCCTCGGCACCGCGACCACCACCACGGATGCCCCCGCGTCCCCGAGCGCGCCGACCCGCTAACCGATGATCCCGCCGCGCACGCACCCCGGAACCCTGACCCTGCTGATCGCGGCGGCCAGCGTCCTGACCGGCAGCCTCACCGGCTGCAGCGTGATCGGCGACATGCTGCCGACGCCGATCCGCAGCGTGGCTGCCGTGCCGGCATCCGCTCTCGGAGAGGTCACCGCTGTGGCCGACCTTCTCGTCGGAGACTGCCTGCGTGAGGTTTCGGAGGGACTGGACGTGAACGCATCGATCGTTCCGCGGGTTTCATGCGACGAGAGCCACGAGTTCGAGGTATTCGCCCGGTTCCCGGTGCCGGGCGACGCCTTCCCCGGCGACAACGCCGTGACTGCAATGGCGGAAACCGGCTGCGGTTCCCTGTTCGAGGACTTCGTGCTGCTCGAGTACCGGGCGTCAAGTCTGGACTTCGCCTACCTCACCCCCACGGCGCAGAGCTGGGCCGACGCCGACGTCCTGGCCAGCCCGAACGGCCCGGGCAGCCGCGACGTCTCGTGCCTGATCACCGACCCGGCCGGCGCCGTGACCGGCACCCTGGCCGGCGCATCGCGCTGACCCGCGGCCATACTGTTGACCCATGAGGATCAATGCCTTCTCGGATGTCTCCCTGCGAGCGCTCATGTTCCTGGCGACGCTCCCCGACGGCGAGCTTCAGACCTCGCGGGTCATCGCCGAGGCGGTAGCCACCCCGTACAGCCATGTCAGCAAGGCCGTCATGCGACTCCGCGAGCTGGGACTCGTGGAGTCACTGCGCGGCCGTACCGGCGGAGTGAGGATCAGCCCGGTCGGGCGCACGGCTACCGTAGGCTGGCTGCTGCGCCAACTTGACACCCGCGACGATGTCGCCGACTGCGAGACGCCCCACGGTGACTGTCCGCTCAGTGGCGGCTGTGGACTCCGCGGGGGGCTCCGACGAGCACGGGAGGCGTTCTACGCCGAACTCGACGACCTTGTGATCGCGGCTCTCCCCCATATCGGCTTCCCCGCTCCCGTTGTCCTCACGCTGGCACCCCCGCCGCCGCGCCGCGCCGATCGGGGGTAATGGGATACAACCAGATATTAAGCATTTGAAATGATACTTTTGGGTACGTCCCTCAATTGCTTGGAGTTTGCATGCTATCCACCCAGTCACTGCCCCTCATCAAAGCGACTCTGCCCCTGGTGGGCGAGCGCATGCCCGAGATCGCGAAGAACTTCTACAGCCGGATGCTGACCGCTCACCCCGACCTCTTCGACGGCCTCTTCAGCCGCTCCAACCAGAAAAACGGCTCGCAGCAGCAGGCCCTGGCCGGAAGTATCGCCGTCTTCGCGACCTACCTGGTGCAGAACCCCGACACCACGCCGGAGGCCATGCTCTCCCGCATCGCCCACAAGCACATCTCCCTCTCCATTGCGCCCGAGCAGTACGACATCGTCTACAAGTACCTCTTCGAGGCCATCGCCGAAGAACTCAGCGACGTCATCACGGCCGAGATCGCCGGCGCCTGGACCGAGGTCTACTGGCTGATGGCCCACGCCCTGATCAAGATGGAGAAGGGCCTTTACGCCGGTCTCGCCAGTGACAAGCCGCTCGCCCCCTGGGTCGTCGTGAAGAAGGAAGCGGCCGGCACCGACGCCGTCACATTCACCCTGGAGCCGGCCGACGACACGCCCGTGACGCCTGCCCTGCCGGGCCAGTACGTCAGCGTCACGGCCACCATGCCCGACGGCATCCGCCAGGTGCGCCAGTACTCGCTGTCGGCCGGCACGGCCACGACCCGCGTCTTCACCACCAAGCTCGACGCAGACGGCGAGGTCTCCCCCGTGCTGCACCGTGATGTGCAGGTCGGCGACACGCTCATCCTCTCCGTGCCGTGCGGCGACATCACCCTAGATCAGGGCACCGGCCCGCTGATCCTGGCCTCGGCCGGAATCGGCTGCACGCCCAGCGCATCGATCCTGCGCTCCCTGGTGGACACCGGCTCGAAGCGCGAGGTGCTCGTGCTGCATGCCGAGAGCAACCTCGAACGCTGGGCGCTGCGCGACCAGATGAGCGAAGACATCGCACTGCTGGAAGCAGCAGAGCTCGAACTCTGGCTGGAGATCCCGAGCGAGGGCCACCACGAGGGCTTCATGTCCCTTGAGAACGTGACGATCCCGACGGATGCCTCGGTGTACCTGTGCGGTCCGCTCCCGTTCATGCGCAGCCTGCGCTCACAGGCGCTGGAGTCCGGTGTGCCGGCCGACCGCATTCACTACGAGATCTTCGGCCCTGACCTCTGGCTTGCCGGCGTCTGATCCGCGCGGAATCTCAGCGCAGCCTCAGTGCTCGTCGCCCCATTCGGTGCCCTCGAGGTCGCCGCGCAATGTGCCGGTGACCTCGTCGACCGCCTCGCCCACGGTGCCCGCGAACCGCTCCGGTGGGAACCGTCGACTGAGACCGTAGTCGCGCAGGTGGTCCTTCACCGGACCCTTCATCTCGGCGAAGATCAGCGTGATCCCGCGTGAGGCGAGGAAATCGTCGAGTTCCAGAAGTTCTTCCACGGCGGTCGTGTCGATGTCTGTGATCGGCTCGGCCGCCAGGATGACCGTGTGCACGTCACTCCCTGCCTCGGTGACGACGCGACGCACGAAATCGTCGAAAATGCCGCCGTTGGCGAAGAACAGCGGCGCGTCGAAGCGCACGATGACGATGCCGGGCAACCGCTCGCCCTCCGGATGACGGGACAGGTCGTGGTACCCGCGCAGCCCACGGATGCGCCCGAGCTCAGCCCGGTAGGGTCGCCAGGCGTGGCTCACGAATGCCCCGAGCGACAGCACGATCGCCACGCCGATGCCCTCGATCACGCCCACGACCACGACACCGAGGAACGACGCGATGGACAGCGCGGCATCCACTTTGTTCATCCGCACGAGGGCGAGGAACCCCTTCACGTCGATCAGACCGGCGGCGGCGACGATCACGACAGCAGCGATGGTCGCCGAGGGCAGGTAGTCGGTGAGTCCGGGCGCCAGCAGCATGAACACCACGATGAGTGCGGCGCCGACCACGCCCGTGAGCTGGGTTCGTGCGCCCGCGCTCTCGGCAACGGGGGTGCGCGAGGACGACGCCGAAATGGGGAAGCCGCCGAGCAGACCTCCCGCGATGTTCGAGGCGCCGATCGCCGCCATCTCCTGACTCCCGTCGACACTCTCGCCGCGGCGCGCGGCGAACGTGCGCGACAGCACGGCCGTATCGGCGAAGGCGATCAGGGCGACGCCGAGGGCGGGAAGGGCGAGCGCGGCGACATCCGCCCAGACCAGACCGCCGAGCGCCGGAGCGGGCAGGCCCTGCGGCATCGCCCCGACGACGGGTATGGTGCTGTGAAGCCCGAGTACGGCAGTCAGCAGTGTCGCCAGCACGACGGCCACGAGCACGCCGGGGATCCGAGATCTGCCCCAGGACAGACCCACGATGATGAGCAGCGACCCGAGTCCGAAAAGCAACGCGGTGAGGTTGACTTCGCCCCCGGCGATACCGGCCCCGATTGCGATCACGTCGGCAATCGGCTGACCCGAGTCGATCGAGAACCCCAGCAGCGCCGGCAGTTGGGAGATGATCACCAGGAGTCCGAGGGCATTAAGGTAGCCGACCCGGATGGGCTTGGAGAGCAGGTCGGTGACGAATCCGAGGCGGAGCAGTCCGCCCAGCAGGAGGATCAGGCCGACCATGATCGCGAGTAATCCCGCCAGGGCCACCGCTCGGTCGTCGTCGCCGAGGGCAAGCGGCAGGATCACGGCCGCGATGATCGGCGCCAGGGCCGAGTCGGGGCCGAGCACCAGCACGCGAGAGGGGCCGAACAAGGCATATGCCGCCAACGGAATGATCGTGGCGTACAGGCCGGTCTCTGGCGGCAGGCCGGCCACCTCGGCGTAGCCGATGCCCACCGGGATCAGCAAGGCGGTGAGCACAAGCCCCGCCCTCAGGTCAGGGAGCAGCCAGGCGCGCCGGTAGTTGAGCGCGGTATCGATACTCGGCACCCACTTCTTCACCCACGCAGCCGCCATTGAGTTCCTCCCGGCCCATCTTCCCCCATAACCACGACGCAAAAAGGCCCGAACCCCATGAGGGGTCGGGCCTTCCGGTTCAACAACGTGTGACAGCAACCAGTGGTGGAGATGGGGGGAATTGAACCCCCGTCCACTGCTGTGGTCATATGCCTTCTACGGGTGTATCCAGTGAAATCGTTCTACTCGGCTCCGGAATTTGCCGCTGGCATCTAATCCGACGAGCCCAGCCCTCGTTTGAGTCCCCCTACACCCCGCGGCTCAGAGTAGGAGCAATCTCTCTAAATGACGTCAGGGTCCGGGTAGAGAGCATTCCCGGCCTGGCGGACTTCTTAGTGCGCTCGCTTAGGCAGCGAGGGCGAAGTCAGTGCGGTTTGATTTGGCACTTATTGTTTTGCAGAGATCGTTTACGAGATAACCCTGCATCCTCGACCCGCTTCTCATAATTGCGCAGGCAATGTCGAAACCGATCATCCCCATGTGCACTCGCTGCCACCATGGCGGCATTCAAGTGGGTCACTGTCACACGCTATTGAGTTTTCAATCTGCTGAGTGTCAATCCGCACGGCCCGGTTGGATCGCTCGGATCGTGCAGTCCTTTAGCTTACAATACGACGAGGTGGAAGGCTAGTCGCCGAGGTTCTTTCGGGCGGAGATGGCCCGGTCGGACTCGCGCTTGTCCTGGCGCTCGCGCAGCGTCTGGCGCTTGTCGTACTCTTTCTTGCCCTTGGCGACCGCGATCTCCACCTTGGCCTTGCCGTTCTTGAAGTAGAGCCGCAGCGGGACGAGCGTGTAGCCGCCCTCTTTGGTTTTGTGGCTGATCTTGATGATCTCCTGCTTGTGCATCAGGAGTTTGCGCTTGCGCCGCGGCGGGTGGTTGGTCCACGTGCCGGCGACGTACTCCTGGATGTGCACGGCGTCCAGCCAGATCTCGGCGTTCTCGATGAAGGCGTAGCCGTCGACGAGCGAAGCCCGACCGGCCCTGAGAGACTTGACCTCGGTGCCGCTGAGCACCATTCCGGCCTCGTAGGTCTCCTCAATGAGGTAATCGTGGCGTGCCTTGCGATTGGTCGAGACGACCTTCTCGCCTATTTCCCTGGGCACGGCATACTCCTCGACTCGGTGGGTGTGTTCGGACGCGATGCCGACCAGCCCACCAGTCTAGCGCTCTGGGGGCGGGCCGAGCGGACTAGGTCAGACCTTCAGATAGCGCGTGATGGCGAATTGCGCGGAGAAGGCCGCCAGCACCGCGCCGACCACCAACAGGATCGGAACCACCACGAGGGCGTCTTGCATGCCGACGAGGGAGAAGTTGGTCAGACGTGCGCCCAGATAGCCCTGCACGAACCAGTACACGAGACCGAGAACGGCACCTCCCGCCAGCAGCGATCCCAGCAGAGCCGCGAACACACCCTCCAGGATGAAGGGCGTTTGAATGAACCGGTTGGATGCCCCGACCAGCCTCATGATGCCCAGCTCGCGCCGCCTGGAGAACGCGGAGAGACGGATGGTGGTGGCGATCAGCAGGGCCGCCGCCACAAGCATCAGCGCGGCGATGCCGATCGCGGTGTAACTGGCAACGTTCAGCACGGAGAAGATCTGGTCCAGGTACTTTCGTTGGTCCGCGACGTTCTCCACCCCGGCGACGCCGGACAGAGCCTCTACGAGCACATCCGATTGCGAGGGATCGCCGAGGTTGACCCAGAAGGTTTCGTTCAGCTGGTCAGCGGTGACGTAGTCGACCACCGGGTTGTCGGCGAACTGCTTCTTGAAGTTCTCGAAGGCCTGGTCGTGAGTCTCGAAGTAGTACTTGTCGATGAACGGTAACAGGGTAGGGGACTCGAGCTGCGCCTTGACCGTGTCGATCTGTTCGGGCGTGGCCTCCCCGGCCGTGCACGTCTCACCCGACGAAATGGCGGTGCACATGTAGATGCCCACCTGGGCGCGGTCGTACCAGAAGTTCTTCATCTGGCCGATCTGCATCTGCATCAGGATCGCGGCGCCGACGAAGGTCAGCGAGATGAAGGTCACGAGCACCACGGAAACGACCATGGAGGCGTTGCGGCGCAGGCCGTTGGCTGCTTCGGAGAGCACGAGTCCGAGTCTCATCGGGTGGGCCCTACATTCTGTTCGCCGGTCTGGTCCGGTTTTTCGCCCGGCGCGCGCAGCCCGAGCTTCTCGGCCAGGGTCAACTGCTCCGGCACGTCGTGCTGGGTGATCGGAAGAACCGGCCGGGTCATGGCCCGGCTCAGGTCGGTCATCGAAGCGTCGGCGGCGGAATCCGCTTCTGCTTCTGCGTCCGTTTCTGCTTCTGCTTCTGCTTCTGCTTCCACTTCTGCGTCCTCGGACGATCCGTCGTCGAGGGGCGCCGGATCGGCCGGACCCTTCGCGGCTGAGAACGGGGCCGCGGCAGGCTCGGCGACCGGCGCCGGCACGGGAACCGGTGGAAAGGTGAGGGGAGGGTGCGACGCAGGCAGAACCTCGTCAGTGGGCACGGCGGCAGGGGCGGCGGCGGTGGCCGGCGCGAAAATGGATGACGGTGCCGCAGCCGCAGGTGCCACACCCGACGAGCCACTGGGAACCTCTCGGGCGGAACGGCGCCCGGTGCCGGCGGTGGTGGTGGGGATGGCCGCGGTGGCGTAGCCACCCTGGCGCTCGTCGCGCACGATGCGTCCGCCGACAAGTTCGATCACGCGGCGCTGCATCTGGTCGACGATGCCGGCCTCGTGGGTGGCCATGATCACGGTCGTGCCGGCGGCGTTGATACGTTCGAGCAGGGCCATGATGCCGGCGCTGGTGGTGGGGTCGAGGTTTCCGGTGGGCTCGTCGGCCAGCAGGATCTGCGGCTTGTTCACGATGGCGCGGGCGATGGCAACACGCTGCTGCTCACCACCTGAGAGTTCGTGGGGCAGGCGCAGCGCCTTTTCGGCCAGTCCAACCATCTCGAGGGTGTCGGGCACGGCTTCCTGGATGAACCCGCGCGACTTGCCGATCACCTGCAGACTGAAGGCCACGTTGTCGAAAACGCTCTTATTCGGCAGCAGGCGGAAGTCCTGGAAGACGACGCCCATGTTGCGGCGGAAATAGGGCACCTTGCGGTTGGAGATCGACCGCAAGTCCTGTCCGAGCACGTGAATGCTGCCGCTGGTGGGCCGGTCTTCCTTCAGCACAAGGCGGAGGCAAGTCGATTTCCCCGAGCCGGAAGCACCGACGAGAAAGACGAACTCTCCGCGCAGCACCTCGACGCTGATGGCGTCCAGTGCCGGTCGGTTCGTTCCCGGATACTTCTTGGTGATGGTGTCAAAACGAATCATGGCCCCTTGAGCCTAAGCAGGCATCCTGATAATTCCTACTCCGACATACCTAACCGGTGACAGACCCGCAGATCGAGGCTCTAACCCTGCGGCGCCTGCTTGCGCCAACGAATGCCGGCGGCGATGAAACCGTCGAGGTCGCCGTCGAACACCTGGCTGGGATTGTTGACCTCGTAGTTGGTGCGCAGGTCCTTGACCATTTGGTACGGCGCGAGCACGTAGCTGCGCATCTGGTCGCCCCAGCTGGCCGTGATCACCCCGGCCAGCTCCTTCTTGGTGGCGGCTTCCTGCTCGCGCTGCAGCAACAGCAGCCGGGACTGCAGCACGCGCATGGCGGCGGCCCGGTTCTGGATCTGGCTCTTCTCGTTCTGGCAGCTCACCACCGTGCCCGTGGGCAGGTGGGTGATGCGCACGGCGGAGTCGGTCGTGTTCACGGACTGGCCGCCGGGGCCGCTGGAGCGGAAGACGTCGACCCGGATGTCGTTCTCGGGCACCTCGATCGACTCGGTCTGCTCGATCAGCGGCACCACCTCCACAGCGGCGAAGGAGGTCTGGCGTTTACCGGCGGAGTTGAACGGGCTCATCCGCACGAGGCGGTGCGTGCCGGCCTCGACGCTCAGCGTGCCGAAAGCGTAGGGCGCATCCACCTGGATGGTCGCGCTCTTGATGCCGGCCTCTTCGGCGTAGCCCACGTCGAGCACCTGCACGGGGTAGTTGTGCTGCTCGGCCCAGCGCAGGTACATGCGCAGCAGCATCTCGGCGAAGTCGGCCGCGTCGACGCCGCCGGCGCCGGAACGGATGGTGATGACCGCCGGACGCACGTCGAATTCGCCGTTGAGCAGCGTGTGCACCTCGAGGTCGCCGAGCACCTTCGTGATGCTCGCGAGTTCCGCGGTGGCCTCGTCAGCCGATTCCTGGTCACCCTCGGCGTTGGCGAGTTCCACCAGCACCTCAAGGTCGTCGAGGCGGGACTCGATGCTCACGATGCGGGCCAGCTCCGACTGGCGATGGCTCAGCTGGCTGGTCACCTTCTGCGCGTGGTCGGAGTCGTCCCACAGATCGGGCGCACCGGCCTGTTCATTCAGGTCGGCGATATCGGTGCGGAGTCGATCGATATCGATCACCGACCGGATGTCGTCGAACGTGGCCCGCAGTGCGGCGATCTGCTCCGAGAATTCCAGCTCAATCATGTCGAACCCCAGCCTACCGGGCCACCCGGTCACGGCATCCGCTCGTGGAGTCCGCTTTCAGCGCCGGATGCGGCTGGTCCCGACCCTGGAAAGGTCCATGCTGACCATTCCGTGTGGCCGCGGTTCGTCCACGGCGGAATGCCCTGCCCGGCGTCAACCAACACCCGCCCGGGGATAACATCGATAAGCCATGAGTAACGCCGACCGCCCCTTCCAGATGCGTTCCGTCGCACTCGCCGCGTTCCTGCCGACCCTCCTGTTCTCGATCGGCGAGGGCGCGATCATCCCGCTGATCCCGATCGTGGCCAACGACCTGGGTGCCACACTCGCGATCGCAGGGTTCATCGCCGCCATGATCATGGTGGGTGAACTGGCCGGGGACATCCCCAGCGGCTGGGTGGTCTCCCTCATCGGGGAGCGCAACGCCATGATCTGGGCATCCTTGCTCACGATCATCGCCGTACTGATCTGCATCGTCGCTCCCAACCCGCTCGTGCTGGGCATCGGCATCTTCCTGATCGGCCTGGCCACCGCCGTGTTCGCCCTGGCCCGCCACGCGTTCATGACCAGCTACGTGCCTCTGGCCTACCGTGCCCGGGCGCTGTCGACCCTCGGCGGCATCTTCCGCGCCGGCTGGTTCATCGGCCCGTTCATCGCCGCCGCCCTGCTCAGCCTCACCGACAGCACCGAGTCGGTGTTCTGGGTGTTCGTGGTCTGTTGCCTCGGCGCGGCCGCGATGCTGCTCCTGCTGCCCGATCCCGAGAGCACCTTCGGTGGCCCGCAACTGGTGAAGGCGCCCGACGGATCTGTCGTGCCGGCCGGGCGGGAGCTCGCGGCCGAGGAATCCCAGGGGCTGTTCCGCACCATCTGGGGCTACCGAGCGGTGCTCCTGCGCCTTGGCACGGGCGCGGGCCTGATCGGGGCGATGCGCGCCTCCCGCACGGTGCTGCTCCCGCTCTGGGCGGTCAGCATCGGCATCAGCGTCCCCGACATCGCCCTGATCATCGGCATCGCCGGCGCGGTCGACTTCGCCCTCTTCTACGTCAGTGGCCAGATCATGGACCGTTTCGGCCGCCTGTGGACCGCCATCCCGTCGATGATCGGCCTGGGTGCCGGGCACCTCATTCTCGCGTTCACACACGACTTGCCCGGCAACGTGGAGTGGTTCGTCGCCGTGGCCATGATCCTGTCGCTCGCCAACGGCATCGGCAGTGGCCTCCTGATGACGCTCGGCGCCGACCTGGCCCCGAAGAACACCAGCCCGGCACCGTTCCTGGGCGCATGGCGCTTCACCGCCGACCTGGGCGGGGCCGTCGCCCCCCTGGCCGTGGCCGGCCTGACCGCGGTCGCCACCATCTCGATCGCCAGCGTCGTGATGGGAGTGTTCGGACTGTTCGGCGCCGTGATTCTGGGCCGCTACATCCCCCGCTACGCGCCTCGCCGGCCGCGCATGCGTCCCTGACGCTGCCTCGGCCCCACCGCGCTGAACCCGGGGAATGGAAGTCCGACCGAGGGCGTTTAATGGTCGTATGCCCCTCATCGGAGAATACGAGCCCGGCACCCAGCGGTGGGTGCGCGACCAGGTCGACCTGTACGAAAGCTCCGGAGGCACGGAAGGCACCACCCTGCGCGGGATGCCCGTCATCGTGCTCACCACCCTCGGGGCCAAGTCGGGCAAGCTGCGCAAGACCCCGCTGATGCGCGTGGAGCACGAGGGTGCCTACGCCGCCATCGCCTCCCTCGGCGGCAGCCCGAAGAACCCCGTCTGGTACGGCAATGTGGTGGCCCACCCTCTCATCGAGCTGCAGGATGGCCCCAGCCGTCAGGACATGCTGGCCCGCGAGGTCACCGGCACCGAACGCGCTGCGTGGTGGGAGCGGGCCGTGGCCGCGTTCCCCGACTACGCCGACTACGAAAAAAAGACCGACCGGGTCATCCCGGTGTTCGTGCTGGAAGCGGTTCCCCCCGCCGCTCCCGCTGCCATCGCTCCCGCCACTACGACTGCCGCCGCGGCTGCTCCCGTCTCCTGACGGTGGCACGCGCGAATACCCGCGGTCCCCGAATCGACCGAATCGTGTTGGCCGGCCTGACCGACTCCGACGGCAGCGACCTCCGCGCCGGTGACAGCCGGGAGGCCGAGCGCTTCAGCGCATGCGACCTGTCCGGCCGGGACCTGACCGGTATCGGCTTCCAGGAGTGCGAGCTGCGCGGAGTCTCCCTCAGCGACACGCAGCTGCGCGGGGCATCCGTCGCCGACTGCGTGGCCGGCGAGCTGCACGCGACCGTCTTCTGCGCGCCCCGCTCGAGCTGGCGGGACGTCAGGGTGGAGCACTCCCGGCTCGGGTCGCTCGAGCTCTACGAGGCCACCCTGCGCTCGGTGCACATCGACGAGTCCAAGCTCGACTTCGTGAACCTGCGCGGGGCGACGCTGACCGATGTGCTGCTCTCCAACTGCATCATCGAGGAGCTCGACCTCGGCGGCGCCACCGTACAGCGCCTCGAGATGCGCGACTGCCGCGTCGGCACCCTCGACGTGACCCGTGCCACCCTCAAGGACGCCGACCTACGCTCGAGCGACTTCAGTGCCATCCACGGGCTTGAGGGGCTGCGCGGCGCCACCATCGATGACGCCCAGCTCAGCCTGCTTGCGCCCGTTTTCGCCGCACACCTCGGCATCATCGTCACCTAGCCGAGTCAGTCCCCTAGCCGTGGGCGCTGCGCAGATAGCCCGTCCCTAACGAATTCGACGGAGATTTTGCCGAAATCAGCCCCAGACCCGCCGAAAACAGGCCTTTGAGACAATATCTCCGTCGAATTTGTCAACGCCGGGCAGCCGGCGACGGATGCCCGCACGCGCCCGGTCGGGGAATCGCGCCCGATCAGGGAATCGCGCCCGCAATGATCTCGAGTTCGGATTTCGCCGTTTCGCGCTGGCTGGCGATGGCCGCGCCGGCCGCCACGCACACCACAAGGATGGCGATCTGCTGCTGCACCAGGAAGGTCTCCCCCAGTACCAGCGCGCCGAACAGCGCCGCGATCACGGGGCCGAAGCTGGTGATGATCGCGTAGAGGCGCGGGGTGATGCGGCGCAAGATGAAGGTGTCCAGCGTGTACGGGAACGCCGACGAGAGCACGCCGATGGCGAGCAGCAGCCCGATCACGCCCCAATTGAGGCTCGGCCAGTCGACCGTGAGCAGCGCGAACGGCACCAGCAAAGCCAGGCTGACGACGCTGGCCACGGAAATGCCCTCAAGCCCGGGGAAGGTCACGGCCACCTTGCGGGTCAGCAGAATGTAGGCCGCCCATGACGCCGCCGCGGTCAGGGCGAAGAGGATGCCGAGCAGATTGAGTGCCCCGTCAGACCAGGTGAGCAGGAACACCCCACCGGCCGCCGCGGTGGCGTAGACGAAGTCGAGCAGGCGGCGCGACGAGGCCAGCGCCAGAGCAAACGGACCGAGGAACTCGATCGTAGCCGCGATGCCGAGCCCGAGCAGGTCGACAGCCTCGTAGAAGGTGAGGTTCATCACCGCGAGCACGACACCGAGCGCCAGCGCCGGCCACAGCCGCCGCCAGCTGAGGCCGGCCAGTTTTGGCCGGTAAAAGGGCAGCACCGTGGCGGCCATCACCAGCTGCCGCACTGCGACGACGACGGGCGAGCCGACGAGCGGAATGGCCAGACCAGCGAGGGACGACCCGAAGTTGATGCTCACCTCTGTCACGACCTGGGCGCCGGCACCGGTCAGGCGGTCGCGCTCGGCCGTCACGGTTCTCCTCCCCTGCGCCGGGGCAGGCGCGTTTCGCTAACGCTAGCGGAACACCGAGCGCGCCACCGCCGTGACCTCCAGCGGCACCCCGGCCGGCAGCAGCACGGCCAGCACCGGCGGACGCCAATAGGCACTCAGTGAAACCGTGGCGCTTTGCCCGTCGACGGATGCCGCACCGCTCACCCTCAGTCCCTCCATCCGGCCATCCGGGGTGGCTGCGAGAAACTCTTCCACGGCCGTCCGCACTCCAGCAGACGACAGGGAGGGTCGCAGCTCCGCGCCCGAGCCGTCGACCGTGACGGCCATCGCGCCCAGGTCGAACGCTTCGGCCCCGGCGAGCGCAGCGCCGTCCGCGAGGGTCAGCAGGCGTTTGCGCTCCAGGTACAGAGAGGTCGCGGCCACGACGACGAGGATCAGCAGCAGGGCGAGGAAGCCGTAGAAGATCGTGAGGATGAGCGTCGATCCTTTCTCGCCTCCGGGCCGGATCGGCAGCCGGCGCCGCCACCGCGCCGCCCGCGATCCCGATGGCGTGCCCGCGAGCGCGGCCGCGCAGGCGACCGCTGAGCCTCCGCCGCCGCTCATCCGGCCCGCCAGAAGCGGGACACCGTCTGCGTGGCCTGGGCCTCCAGGGGAACACTGGCCGAGTCGCGCAGTGAGAGGAGGTCCGGCAGCAGCGGCAAGGCCACCCGGATGCGCACGGTGACCGTGACCGTGCTCTGCCGGGTCAGGCATCCGTTCACACCGGCCTCGCAGGCCACGTTTACCTCGGCACCCGCAGGGTCGATGCCGTAGTCCGTGAGCCCGAACTGCACGGCCCGCTCGGCGCGGGCGTTCGCCGCGGCCTCATCGGGCGCCTGGACGTAGACGCGTGCGGCCTGGCGGGCTGCTCCCTCCACGGCGAGGGCGCCGCCCTGCAGCGCCGCCATCGCCAGCACCAGGTAGACGAGCGGCGCCAGCAGGATCAGGCCGGCCGTGATGAACTCCAGCGAGGCCGAACCCTGCTCTCCGTTCGCCGACCACACACGCCAACGGCTGACTCGGCCCCCACTACCGCAGGGTCTCGACCGTCGCATGTCCGACCACCTCCAGCCCGCGATCGACGCCGAACAGGGCCAGCAGCGGCAGCGGCGCCACGACGCGCACCTGCACGCTCGGGAACCCGCCATAGTCCCCATAGCTGGCCTCCACATCGGTCGCATACGCGGGCCCGATCGACGTCGTGATCAGCTCGCGGGTGCGTGCCGCACCCTCACCCAGCCCGCTGTCGGCGAGCGCGGCGTACCGGGCTCCCTCGGCGGCGGCGTCAAGCACGGTGTTGCGCACGAGCAAGGTCAGCCCCAGCTGCATGACGCCGAGCGTCAGCGCGGTCAGCAGTGCGCCGACCATCACGAATTCGGCGGCCGCCGACCCCTCCTCACCACCGATCGATCGGGTTCGGTTCCCCCGCGTGCGCGTCACGGCCGGTCACATTCCGCTGACCCGGTCGATCGCCTGTTGGAACACGCCGCTCAACGCCGGACCGGCCAGACCCCAGATGATCATGACCAGCCCGGCCGTCATCAGAGTGATGAGCACCCATCCCGGAACGTCGCCTCGTTCATCGCCCCCGGCATCGCTCCACCGGTCGCGCACACGTCGCTGCAGTGTCTTCATGATTGACTCACTTTCTCTCGTGGGGACAGTGGTTCTCTCGTGCGGCAGTGGTTCAGTGGTTCAGTGGTTCAGTGGTTCAGAATCCGCTCTGCAGGATGAACAGGCCGGGGAAGATCGCGAACAGGATCGTCATGGGCAGAATCAGGAAAACGAGCGGCACGAGCATGGCCACCTCTTTCTTGCCGGCCACCTCGATCAGTTCGCGTTTGGCCTCGTCGCGGGCATCCTGCGCCTGGGCGCGCAGCACCTCCGCGAGCGGGGTTCCCCGGTCGAGCGCACCCGTGACCTGATCGACCAGCCGGGTCACCGCAGGCAGCGCGATCCGGCGTGACAACGCGTGCAGGGCGGTGGCGAGCGGCACCCCGGTGCGCACATCCGCCACCACCCCCGCCAGCTCCCGCGACAATTCGCCCGTGCTCGTGCGCGAGACCCGGGCGAGCGCATCCAGGATGCCCTCCCCCGCCGACAGAGACAGCGTCATGAACTCGAGGACGGTCGGAAACTCGCTCTGCATGCGCGCGAGGCGGGCGGTGGCGGCGCGGCCGAGCATCCAATCGCGGGTCAGCGCGCCGCCCGCCGCGGCGACCACCGGCAGAACGACCTGCACCAGCACCGGCATCGACCGAAACGCCGGCAGGGCAACCACCGCACCTGCCCCGACGAAGAGTCCAGCGAGCGCCCACACCACCTGCTCCGATCGGAACTCGTCGGTGCCGCGGACCGACCCCGACTGCCGGAGCCGTCGGGCGATCGTCTCCGTGCCACCGAGAACGGCGCCGAACGCTCGTTTGAGGGCACCGAACACGGGCGCGAACAGGGTGCCGAGCACCGGCAACGGATGCACCGTCGTGCGCCCCACGAATAGCCGCGCCTCCGCCGACACGTCGAGGATGTACGGCGCCAGCCTTTGCGCGAGACGCGGCCGACTCAGCCGAGGCACCAAGCTGGCGAGCGACCAGAGCCCCACGCCCAACGCGGTGCCGCAGAACAGCGCCCAGGCCTGCGCGGCGCTCATTTGAACCACCGGCGTTCCTCGGGCAGCCGTCCCAGCGCCACCATCAGGCGGTAGGCAACCACGGAGACGCCGAGGCCGCCGACGATCACGACGACACCGGCGGAGGTGTTGTAGGCAACCGCCGCCTCCGGCCGGGAGGCCAGGAGCAGCAGCACGATCCAGGGCGCGGCCACGCCCAACCGCGCCGCGTTGACGATCCAGGACTGGCGCGCCTCGACCTCCGAGCGGATGGCGGCATCCTGCCGGAGCCAGGCCGCGAGGCTGCGCAGCACGACCGTGAGGTCGCTGCCGCCTACCTCCCGGGCCATGCGCAGCGTCTCCAGGATGCGGTCGGCCACCGGGTCGCCCAGGGAGACCTTGAGCCCGTCGACGGCGGAACCGAAGTTGCCGGTCGCCTTGTATTCCCGGGCGAACTCGGCGAAGGCGGGCCGCGTCGACAGCGGGCCGGCCCCTGCCAGGCTGCCGACGCTGTCCGGCAGTGCCAGGCCCGACCGCACCGCTGACACCAGGTGGTCAACGACGTCGGGCCAGACGGCGCGGTTCGCCCGCCGCCGGGCGCGCACCCGCCAGACGACCATCAGCGTCGGCAGCGACAGCCCGGCGAGCGCGGTGACGATCGACAGGGCAGCGATGCCCAGGAGGGCCTGGCTCAGCGCCGACACCGCCAGCCCCAGCACCACCGAGAGGGCGACGAAGGCCGGCAGCGGCAGGCTGCCGAGTCCGGCCTGGGCGAGGTTCGCCCGCAGCCGTCCCGGCGTGCGGGACCGGGCCTTGCCCCTGGTGCGCGGCCAGAGGAACGGCGCGGCGACCAGGAGCAGCCCGGTGCCGAGCAGAGCCCCGAGTGCGAGCGTCATACGGCCCCGGCCCGCAGCACGATGGCCGGGTCGAGTCCGGCCGCGTGGAACTTGGCCAGCTTCGTCGGATACCCCCCGGTCGGCTCGAGGGTGCCCCGCTGGGCCAGGAAGATCGGGCTGGCCTCGATCATCGCCCCTGACAGTTGGCCGCTCGGCGCAAGGATCTCCGTCACCCGGCGCCGTCCGTGCCGGTCGATCTCGCAGTGCACGACGATGTCGATGCAGCCGGCCACGGTCGGCAGCACGAACGAGGAGTCGATGTTGCGGCCCGCCAGAAGCGGCAGCGTGGACAGTTTGCCGAGCGCATCCCGGGCACTGTTGGCATGGATCGAACACATGCCCGGCAGCCCGCTGTTCAGGGCGATGAGCAGGTCGAGACTCTCGGCTTCGCGCACCTCGCCGACGATCAGCCGGTCGGGGCGCATCCGCAGCGACTCCTTGATCAGGCGGCGCAGGGTGATCTCCCCGGTTCCCTCGAGGCTCGGCTGGCGGCACTGCATCGCCACGACGTCGCGCGCGGCCAGGTCGAGTTCGAAAGTCTCCTCCACCGTCACGATGCGCTCGTTCTTGCGCGTGGCCGAGAGCAGGGCGTTGAGCATGGTGGTCTTGCCGGTCTGGGTGGCACCGGAGACGAGGATGTTCTGCCCGGCCAGCACGCACATGCGCAGAAACTCGGACGATTGCTGCGTGAGCGACCCGAGCCCGACCAGCTGGTTCAGGTCGCGGATGCGCCGGGTGAACTTGCGAATATTGACCGCCCAGTGCTGGCGCGTGATATCCGGGATGACCACGTGTAACCGCGACCCGTCGGGCAGAGAGGCATCGACGAACGGGGAGGAGAGGTCGACGCGGCGGCCGGAGGCCTGCAGCATCCGCTCGACCAGGTCGCGCACCTCCCGCGCGGTGAGCACCATGGTGGTCAGCTCGGGCACCCCGTCGCGGGCCACGAACACCCGGCTGGGCGCGTTGATCCAGATTTCCTCGATGCCGGGATCGTCGAGGAACGGTTGCAGCGCCCCGAACCCGGTCAGTGAGGCCACGACCTCGCGCGCCGCCTGGCGCTCGTCGGCGATCAGCGGCAGGGAGTTGCCGAGCGCCCGCTCGGCGTAGCGCTGCACCTCGTCGCGCACGTACTGCTCGGCGAGCCCGGAGTTCGACGCCAGGTCGACGCCGTCGCGACGCACCCGAGTGCGAACCTGCTCGGTGATGATGCGCACGGCTTCGCTCATTCCTGCATGATCGCCCATCACTCGCCGACCACGCCCGACTTATCCACAGCCACGCGCCCGGAGACGTGCCGATCTGGCCGACCCGTGCGGCGATGCGGCAGTGCGGTTGCCCCGGTGCCCGGTCCACAGAGGTGGCCCACGCTCACGGGCGGGGCTCTCCCGCGAAGTACACTGGAAGCGCACTTCGCGGGAGTGGTGAAATTGGCAGACACGCAGGATTTAGGTTCCTGTGCTTTCGAGCGTGGGGGTTCAAGTCCCCTCTCCCGCACATGAGTCACATCTCGGCCCTGGACGGCCAATTGAACGAACTGCTGGAGAGTACCAGCGTCGTGCTGTTCTACCTGCTCGTTTGGGCCCTTGTCTTCGCCGGAACGGCGGTGTTCCTCGGGGTCTTCATCCCGTTCATCACCGGCGACTCCCTGCTTTTCGGCTCCGGCCTGGTGGCTGCATCCACGCCGAGCCTGAGCATCGCCGTTCTGGCCGTCGGAACCGGCATCGCCGCGTTCCTGGGTGACCAGGTCGGTTTCCTGCTCGGGCGCCACTTCGGCCGCTCCTACCTGGACCGCCACGGCGGCCGCCACACCCGCACAGCCATCGCCAAGACGGAGACCTTCTACCGCAAGTACGGCTGGTGGACGGTGGTCATCGCCCGGTTCATGCCTTTGGGCCGCGTCTTCGTGCCCGTGATCGCCGGCGTCGGCCGCATGAACTACTACACGTTCCTGACCAGCAATCTGGTCGGAGCCCTGGCCTGGGGCGTGGGTCTTACCCTGACCGGCTACTACGCGGCCGCCATCCCCGGCGTGAAGAGCACCGCCTATGTCATCGCCGGGGTCTTCATCACCGCCTCAATCGTCTTCGGCATGCGCACCCTGCTGATGGATCGCGCCCAGAACCGGCTGGATGCCCGCAGCGCGCTCCTCGACGACCCGACAGTGGTCCAGGCCCCGTGACCCACTGCGAGCCCACGGCGCACTGTCGGAAAACCGCGTTAGCCTGTATCAGAGCACACAGTGATCCCGCCGCCCGGCCGATCTGACCGACGCCCACAGGAGTTTCTTAGTGATTCATACAGCCCTGCTTCCCACGGCAGTCATCCCCTGGCTCGACCCGGAAGTCCTGATCAACGGGTTCGGGCCCTGGGCCCTCCTGGGCGTCTGCGCGATCGTCTTCGCCGAGACCGGCCTGCTGGTGGGGTTTTTGCTTCCCGGCGACACCCTGCTGGTCATCACCGGCCTGCTGACCTTTGCCGGGGTCATCCAGATCGACATCTGGTGGGTGGCCCTGGCCATCGGATTCTCGGCCTTTTTCGGCGGAGAAGTCGGCTATCTGATCGGGCACAAGTTCGGGCCCAGGGTCTTCGAGCGCAAAGAATCCGGTTTGTTCAGCATCAAGAACGTCGAGCGCACGAACGCGTTCTTCGTTCGCTTCGGCGGCGTGGCCGTCATCGTGGCCCGCTTCGTGCCGATCGTGCGCACCTTCGCCCCGGTCGCGGCCGGCGTCGGCCACATGGACTACCGCAAGTACTCGCTGTACAACCTGATCGGCGCCCTCCTCTGGGGCACCGGCCTCACCTACTTCGGCTTCTTCCTGGGCTACATCCCGCCAGTCGCAGATTTCGTTCAGAACTACATCGACATCATCCTGCTGGCCGCGGTCTTCATCACGCTCATCCCCACCGTCTTCCACTACCTACAGTCCGCGTCCAGAGCCCGCCGGGACGCGCGCACCGGACGGACCATCCAAACCGGAAGCCTCGTCCTCGACGCCGACGCCTTCGAGGACATCCACAAGCACACGCACGACGAGCACAAGCACGACGAGCACAAGCACGACCTCTGAGTTCAACGCAGTCGGGCTCAACACAGTCCGGGCTCAACACAGTCCGGGCTGCTCCCGGCGGGTCACGCTACCGGTGCGGGTTCTCCTCGTGCGCCGCGTGCTCGGCCGGCTCGAGCTGGAACGTCGAGTGGTCCACATCGAAATGGTCGGCCAGACACGCGGAAAGCTCATCGAGAAGTGCGCCGGAGCCACCCGAGCCGAGCACCACAGGTTCGACCACGACGTGGGCGCTGAAGACGTGGGCTCCGGAGGTGATCATCCACACGTGCACATCGTGCACCGCCACCACGCCGTTCGTTTCCAGCAGGTGCCGCCGGATCTCTGCGACATCCGTTGCAGCCGGCACCGATTCGCTCAGCACCCGCACCACGTCGCGCAGCAGCACGAGGGCTCGGGGCGCGATCATGCCGGCGATGACCAGCGACGCGATCGCATCGGCCTGTACAAAGCCCGTCACTAGGATGACCCCGGCCGCGGCGATGACCGCCACCGAGCCCAGGGTGTCCCCGAGCACCTCGAGGTAAGCGCCGCGCATATTGATCGACGACCCGGCCGCCGGGCGCAGCAGGAGCAGGGCCGCAACGTTGGCCAGGAGGCCGATCACGGCCACGACCAGCATGGGAGTCGCCCGCACCTCGCTGCCGCCGGCGTCGACCAGTCGGCCGACGGCGCCGATCACGACGGCGATGGCAACCCCCACCAGGATGAGCCCGTTCAGCAGGGCGCCGAACACCTCGGCCCGTTGGTAACCGAACGTCTGCCGGTCGGTAGCCGGCCGCGCGGCCACCATGGTGGCCGTCAGAGCGATGATCAGACCCGCGAGGTCGGAGAACATGTGGCCGGCATCCGCCAGCAGGGCCAGGGAACCGGTCAGCCAGGCGCCGACGACCTCCACCACGAGCACCGCGGCGACAATCCCGATCGCCACCGACAGACGCGCACGGTTCGTCTGCGAGGTGTGCGCGTGATCATGGCCCATGCCTCCACGCTAGGGCCGCGGGCACCCGGCCGCCAGTTCAGCCGTCAGTTGGGAATGAGTGCCGTTCTCAGCAGTCGAGACGGATGCGCCGGTCAGGCTTCCAGCAGCGTCTCGAGCACCGGAATCAGCTTGCCGAAGGCCCTCGCCCGGTGGCTGTGCTCGTTCTTCACGTTCGGGGTCAGCTCGGCGGCGGAGATCGCATAGCCGTCGGGCAGGAAGATCGGGTCGTAGCCGAAGCCGCCGGCGCCGCTCGGCTCGGTCAGGATCTGCCCGAGCCATTCCCCGGTCACGTGCCACTCCGTGCCGTCGGGCATGGCCAGCGCGGCGACGCAGGTGAAGTGTCCGCCGCGGTGCTCGGCGGCCACATCGCCCAACTGCCAGAGCAGCAGCTGCAGGTTCTGGTCGGAGTCCCGGGCGGGCCCGGCCCAGCGGGCCGAGAAGATGCCGGGCGAACCGCCGAGGACGTTCACGCAGATGCCGGAGTCGTCGGCGATGGCCGGCAGACCGGTGTGCGCGGCGGCGGCGCGCGCCTTGATCAGAGCGTTCTCGGCGAAGGTGACGCCGTCTTCGACCGGCTCGGGGCCGTCGTAGGCCAGCACGTCGAGGTCGGGGAGCCGAGGGGCGAGGATGCGCCGCAGCTCCTCGACCTTGTGCTGATTGTGGGTGGCGAGAACGACCTGCATGGCCCTAGCGCCCCAGCGCCGTCGTCTGGAACTCGGTCAGGGAGATCGTCCCGGCCAGCGCCAGGTCGAGCAGAGAATTGAGTTCGGTGCGGTCGAACGGCGCGGCCTCGGCCGTGCCCTGCACCTCCACGAAGAGGCCGCGGCCGGTTACGACCACGTTCATGTCGGTCTCGGCACGGGAGTCTTCGGTGTAAGCAAGGTCGAGCATGGACTCACCGCCGACGATGCCCACGGAGATGGCCGCGACGCTGTCGATCAGAGGCTGGGCCTTCTGGCTGAGGAACTTCTTCTCCCTGCCCCACTCGAGGGCGTCGGCCAGGGCCACGTAGGCTCCCGTGATGGCCGCGGTGCGGGTACCGCCATCGGCCTGGAGCACGTCGCAGTCCAACACAATGGTGTTCTCGCCGAGCGCTTTCATGTCGACCACGGCGCGCAGGCTGCGTCCGACCAGGCGGCTGATCTCGTGGGTGCGCCCGCCGATGCGGCCCTTGACCGATTCGCGGTCCATCCGAGAGTCGGTGGAGCGCGGCAGCATGGAGTACTCGGCCGTGACCCAGCCCTTGCCCTTGCCGGCCATCCAGCGAGGTACGCCGTTGGTGAACGAGGCCGTGCAGAGCACCTTGGTGCGCCCGAACGAGATCAGGGCCGACCCTTCGGCCTGGTCGCTCCAACCGCGCTCGATCGTGACGGGGCGCAGCTGGTCGTTCGTTCGTCCGTCTACGCGCACGGTGTCGGTCACGGGGTCTCCTTGGGGTTGGGATGCGATGCGGCGAACTCGGCAAGCTCGCTCAAACTGAAGGACCCGGTCTCGACCAGGTCGACACGACCGATTTCCGGCCCGATCAGCCGGTGAGCCAGGTGCAGAAAATCGTCGGCGCTGTCGCCGGTGGCCTCGTACCGGTAGCTGGGTGGCGCCTGCTCGGTGCGTTCCAGGCCCTGGCTCACCAGCAGCCGGTACACGTCGTTGGCCGTCTCAGTGTCGCTGGAGACGAGGGTCACGGTGTCCCCCATCACGTAGGAGATGGCACCGCGCAGGAAGGGGTAGTGCGTGCATCCGAGAACGAGCGTGTCGACTTCCGCGGCCCGCAGCGGGGCGAGATAGCCTTCGGCGACCGACAGTAGTTCGTCGCCCGTGGTGATTCCCGCCTCGACGAATTCGACGAACCGTGGGCAGGCCTGCGTCAGGAGCTGGATGTCGGTGGCCGCGGCGAACGCGTCGTCGTAGGCGCGCGATTTAACTGTGCCCAGTGTTCCGATCACGCCGACCCGGTTGTTGCGGGTGGTGCGCACGGCACGGCGCACGGCCGGTTGGATGACCTCGACCACGGGAACGCTGTAGCGCTCACGGGCATCCCGGAGCATCGCGGCCGAAGCGGTGTTGCAGGCGATGACCAGCATTTTCACATCTTGGGCAATCAGGTCGTCGAGAACGTCAAGGGCGAAACCGCGCACATCCGCGATCCTCTTCGGGCCATACGGAGAATGCGCAGTGTCTCCGATATAGAGGATCGATTCATTGGGCAGTTGATCCTTGATTGCCCGGGCGACAGTCAGGCCGCCCACTCCGGAATCGAAGATTCCAATCGGTGCATCCGTCACGACAGTTGAGCCTAGTCGGAATCCCTGACCCCCACCCGTGTACGCGCGGCACCCGGTCCGGCGCGGCCGGCGATCACCCCCTTGGACAGGGAGATTGACGGCATGTTCCCAGTCTCGCCCCGGTAGCGTCAGCACGTTCCATTCGGGGAATATGGCCGTAACTACACTCGGAATATGGCTCCCGCCAACCGACGGACGCCGCAACAGAATGACGTCACATTCGTTGTTTGAGGAGATGATCACCGTGAATGATCGAGTCGTAATCACCGGGCTGGGCGCCTTGACGCCCCTGGGCAACAATTGGCGCGACACGTGGTCGGGTCTCACCGGCGGCCGCAGCGGCGTAGCCCGGATCACCCAATTCGATCCCGCCGGTCTGCCGACGCAGATCGCCGGCGAGGTGAAGAACTTCATTCCGGCCGAGCGGATGACCGTGAAGCAGGTCAAGCGCGCATCCCGGGCCTCGCAGCTCGCGATCGCCGCAGCCCGCGAGGCGGTGGCTGACGCCGGTTTCGGCGCCTCCATGGAAGGCATCGACACGGCGGTCGTCGTCAACAGCGCCGTGAGCGGCTTCGCGGAGATCCAGGAAGCCACCGAGCTCGTCAACTCCGGCGACTCCCGGCGCATCCCGCCGCGCTTCGTGCCCTCCGCCCTGTTGAACATGGCCGCCTGCGAGATCGCGATCGACCTCGGCGTCCACGGACCGGTCAACGCGAGTGCCCTGGCCTGCGCCAGCGGGGCCTACGCACTCCTCGAGGCACGCACCATGCTCGTGATGGGTGACGCCGACGTCGTCATCGCCGGCGGGGTCGAGGCTGCGATCACGCCCGTCATGTTCGCGGGCCTGAACGCCATGCACGCGGCCTCCAAGAACAACGATTCCCCGGCCGAGGCCTCCCGGCCGTTCGACGCCGACCGCAACGGACTCGTCTTCGGTGAGGGAGCGGTCATCTTCGTGATGGAGCTGCTCTCCCACGCCCGAGCCCGCGGCGCCCAGATCTACGCGGAGGTGCTGGGCGGCGCCCTCACCAGCGACGGCCACAGCATCGTCGCGCCCGAACCCACCGGCAAGTTCGCGAGCCTGGCCATGACCCGCGCCCTCATCAAGTCGAAGTTGAACCCGAGCGACATCGACATGATCTGCGCCCACGGCACGTCCACCCAAGCCAACGACCGGGCCGAGACCTCTGCGATACGCCAGGCACTCGGGCACGCTGCCGACTCCATCGCCGTCACCGCCCCCAAGTCGATGACCGGCCACATGATCGGCGCCGCGGGTGCCCTCTCCGGCCTGCTCTGCGCCCTGTCGGTCCGAACCGGCATCATCCCGCCCACCATCAACTACACGACCCCGGACCCGGATTGCACGCTCGACTACGTGCCGCGGGTCGCCCGGGAGAAGCCGGTGAAGTTCGCCCTGGCGAATGCGTTCGGCTTCGGCGGGCAGAACTGCATCGTCGCCTTCGGGGCGCTGTAGGCCTTCTGCTCCGACAAGAACACGTACCGGGCCGGGCGGATAAGCTTTCCGGGTGACCGAAACCTCAGCATTCCGCACCGACCGGTACGAACTCACCATGGTGGACGCCGCGATCCAAAGTGGAACCGCCGGACGAGAGTGCCAGTTCGAGGCCTTCGCCCGGCGCCTCCCCTCCGGCCGCCGCTACGGCATCGTGGCCGGCACCGGGCGGCTGCTCGATCTCATCCGGGCCTTCCGGTTCACGGATGCCGAACTCACCTGGCTGAGAGACAACCGTGTGGTGCGCGAGCCCACCATCGACTGGCTCGCCGACTACGCCTTCCGCGGCACCATCTGGGGCTACCAGGAAGGCGAGGCATACTTCCCGGGCTCGCCCCTGATCACGGTGGACGGCACCTTCGCCGAATGCGTCATCCTCGAAACCCTGATTCTCAGCGTGCTCAACTACGACAGCTCCGTCGCCAGCGCGGCCGCACGGATGGTCTCGGTCAGCCTGGGCCGCCCCCTCGCCGAAATGGGTTCGCGCCGCACTGGCGAGTACTCCGGGGTCGCCGCCGCCCGGGCCGCCTACATCGCCGGTTTCGCCTCGACCAGCAACCTGGAGGCCGGCCGCAGCTGGGGCGTGCCCACCATGGGCACCGCCGCCCACTCCTTCACTCTCCTGCACGACAGCGAGGAAGACGCCTTCCGTGCCCAGGTCGCGGCCTTCGGACCGGCCACCACCCTGCTCGTGGACACCTTCGACGTCGCCGCGGGCATCGAACTGGCCGTCAGGGTGGCCGGACCGGCGCTCGGGTCGATCCGGATCGACTCCGGCGACCTGCCGACCAGGGTGGCGGAGGCCCGCAGCCAACTGGACTCGCTCGGTGCCGTCAACACGCACATCACCGTCACCAGCGACCTCGACGAGTTCTCCATCGCCGCCCTGTCCGCGTCGCCCGTGGACGCCTTCGGCGTGGGCACATCGGTGGTGACCGGTTCGGGCTCCCCCGCCGCCGGGATGGTCTACAAACTCGTCGCGCACCGCGACGACGCCGGAGACTGGGTGCCCGTCGCCAAGACCTCGCCCGCGAAGAGCTCGGTCGGCGGCCGAAAGCGGGCCGTGCGCCGGCTCGACTCCGCCGGGATCGCGCGCGCCGAGGTCGTCCTGATCGGCGAGGATCCGGCCGGCTCCACTCCGCCCGCAGAGCCTTCGGGCCGGGACCGCGTGCTGCTGGTGCCTCTGATCACCGACGGCGTGATCGACGAAAGCTACCTCGGGGCGGCCGGCACGACCCGCGCCCGCGCGCACCACGCAGCCGTCATGCAGGAATTGCCGATCGAGGCCTTCCGCCTCGGGCGCGGCGACCCCGTCATCCCGACCCTGTACCGGTAGCGCTCAACCGGCAAATCAGGCCTTCATCTTCTCGTAGATGGCCTTGCAGGCCGGGCAGACCGGGAACTTCTCCGGGTCGCGTCCGGGCAGCCACTTCTTGCCGCAGAGGGCGCGCACCGGCTTGCCGGAAATGGCCGATTCGAGAATCTTGTCTTTGGGCACGTAATGCGAGAAACGCTCGTGGTCGCCCGGCTCGATGTGCTCCTGGTTGAGGAGTTGCTCGAGCTCACGGTCGAGCGTCGAGGTGCCGCCGCCGGTGCCGGGGTTTCCGGGTTCTGCGATGCTCGCGCGAAAGTGATCAGTCATGCACTCAGTCTAAACAACCCGCGGGCGCACCGGCAGGCCTGCTGATCCTGCCCGCGAGCCGGAGCCCGGAGGATACCGCGAGCGAGTCGCGCGGGAGCTGCGCCCCTCCGCGCGTGGCGTGCCACCGGCGCAGCGGCGCAGCACGCGCGCCACGCGAACGTCAGGACGCCTAGGCCCGCACGGCGGAGGCGATCATCTCCGGCCCGCGCCGTTCGAACGCGAGCGAACCCAGAAAGACCCCGCCCACGAGCGTGATCAGCCCGCTGGCGACGCCCAGCACGAGCGCCGGGATGTTCCAGACCGGGTCAACGAAGACGCCGAGCAGCGCGCAGGCGAGAGCCGGGAGCGAAAGCAGGATCGACCCCGCAAAGGTGAACGACTGGATCAGCGCGGCCGCCGTGTCCGACGCCTGAGGCTGAGCGAAAGGGCTGTCTCCCGGCTTGGTCGCCGGATAGGGGAAGCGCGCCGATGAATAACTCGAGAGCCCGAGCCCGGTCAGCAGGATGCTGGTGCTCACCCCCAGGATGGACGGCATCACCGCCCAGTCGCCGTAGACCGACACGCTGATCGCGGACCCAGCCGCGATCATCGGGATCCCCACGAAGAGTGCGGGAACCAACCGGCCCATCCGGTCCTCGAATCCGCGGGTGCCGGAGGCCACGTGCAGCCAGACCGCGGTGTGGTCCAGGGCGACGTCGTTGTGCAGGGTCCAGCCCAGGAACACACTCATCAACGGCACCGCCAGAAGAGCGAGGTAGGAGATCGGCAACCCCGCGAACGACAGCGGCAAGATGACGATCAGAGGAATGACCGGGATGACGATCACCGACATCCAGTACCGGGAGTCGCGGCGCCAGTAGGTGAGGCTGCGGGCCGCAATCGCACCCATCGGAGTGTGCGGCATGCTGTCGAACCACCCGAGCCCGCCGTACTGGCGAGCCTGAGCCTCGCGGCCGGGCGTGACAAGCATCCGTGCCACCAGTCCCTGCCAGGCCAGCCACAGCAGGTACGTCGTTGCCGCGGCCATCGAGAGCTTGAGCACGGCCGCACCCCAGAGCCCGGTGGAGGCGTCCCCGGGAACGGCCCAGGCCGCACCGAGGGGCGTCCAGCCGAGGATGCCCGCCAGCCCGCCGATCAGGTCGAGGCCGTAGCGACCCCAATCGAAGTTGAGCGCCAGAAGCACGACGGGGGCGATCATCACCAGAAGAAGCACCCCGATGATTCCGGTGAATTCCCGGGATCGACGCGTTGCCAGCAGGAACGCCCCCAGCGACGTGCTCACCCGGGACACGAGCATGCAGGTGGCCAGCAGCAGGGTGGCGGAGGCGAGGGCGAGCACCGTCACTAAGAGGCCGCGGGACCAGGTCACGACCGTGCCGAGCAGCACGACCGAGAGCACGAACGCGGGCACCCCGACCAGAGAGGACAGCGCCAGACCGAGCGAAAGCCTCCGGCTAGGGATGCCCATGGTCGCGAATTTGCGCGGGTCCATGGTGTCGTCGATCCCGAAGACCAGCGGGAACAGCAGGAAGCCGAGCACGACGAGTGATCCAGCGACGACCAGGCCGTCGCGAATGGCGACGGGATCTCCCGTGAAGCGCAGCCCGACGAGCACTACGAAGAGGCCGACGGCCAGGGCGAGGCCGTATAGCAGGCCGATCACGATGCCGACGACCTGCCAGGGGCTGCGCCGGAAAAGATTGGCGAGCAGGCGGACTTTCAGTCCGAGAAACTGTGCAACCACTCCATGCCTTCCGCCACCTTGCGTCCACCGGCCAGCTCGATGAACCGCTCCTCGAGCGTTTTCTCGCCGCGAACCTCGTCGATTGTGCCGGAGGCCAGCACCGCGCCCTCCACGATGATGGCGACACGATCGCAGACGCGCTGGATCAGATCCATTCCGTGGCTCGACAGCACGACCGTTCCACCGCTGGCGACGTATTTCTGCAGGATCTCCGTGACGTTGACGGCGGAGACCGGGTCGACGGACTCGAACGGCTCATCGAGCACGAGCAGTCGCGGCGAATGGATCATCGCGCAGGCGAGTGCGATCTTTTTCGTCATGCCGGCCGAGTAGTCGGCGACGAGGCGATTAAGCGCGTCTTCGAGGCCGAAGGCGGTTGCCAGGTCGGCCGCGCGCTGCCGCACGGTGACGTCGTCGAGACCCCGGAGCACCCCGGAGTAATAGAGCAGCTGGGCTCCGGTCAGGCGGTCGAACAGGCGCAGTCGATCAGGCAGAACGCCGATGATGCGCTTGGCGGCCATCGGGCTCCCCCAGACGTCGATGCCGTTCACCGTGACGGTGCCCGCATCCGGCCGGAGCAGCCCGGTGACCATGGAGAGCGTCGTGGTCTTGCCGGCGCCGTTGGGTCCGACGATCCCGAAGAACGACCCCGCGCTAACCTCGAGGTCGATGCCCGATACCGCCACGGTCCGGCCGAAGCTCTTGTGCAGACCGCTGACCGCGAGCACAACCGGCGGGGCGAGATCGAGCGCAGTCGGCGCAATCACCGGGGCGCGCTGGCGGGAGGCCCGTTTCACGACGGGCGGTTCCGTGGCAGCGGGGGCGGCGGCAGGCAGCAGCTCCGTTTCGGCGGACCCAGGCAGCTGCACCGGTACGGGCACCAGTTCGATGCCTGCCGACACGGATGCGTCGGCACCGGATGCGTCGGCACCGGATGCGTCGGCACCGGATGCGTCGGCACCGAATGGCTGGGGCACGGACAGCGCGGCGACCAGGACCGGCTCGGCCTCCTCGCCCGGCGACGGGATGAACTCCGGCAGAACCTGCGTGGCAGGCTCCGCGTCAGGTTCGACACTCTCAGAGTCAGTGGCGAGAGGCTCAGAGACAGGTTCGACTGACTTCGCGTCAGGTTCGGCGACGGCGGCCGCGGCCGCAGCCGCAGCCAAGGTCGCCGCCCGGATGGCCGCAGCCCGCGCTGCGCTGGCCTTGGCCGCACTGGACCGGGCCGCGCCGGTTTTCGCGACGGACTCAGATTTCGCCGCTGCCGTGCGCGCGGCCGTGGCCCGTACTGACGTCGTGCGAGCCGACGTCGTGCGAGCCGCGGTGATGGGAGGAGAGGCGAGTGTCGGGGCGTCGGCCGTCGGCGACGTGCCTTCAGAGTCAGACTCCGGCGCTGCGACGGGCCTTTTCGGGGCCGGTCTCGGTGCGGGCTTTGGGCTGGTCCTGGCCGCGGGTTTCTTCGGAAGGGGCGCCCCGGGGGTGCCCTCCCTCGCCTCTGCAGCCGCTTTTGCGCGGGCCGTACTCGGTCGCCCGGCGGCCACACGGGGGGTAGCCTTCGTGCGCGGCGGCGCCTTGGGAACAGGGGCCTTGCGCACCGGGACGGTGCGCACAACAGCCGGCGTCGTGGCCTGTGTTTCAGCAGAATCTAGCGCAGAAGAGGGCACCTTCTGCTCGTCGGGCTCGGATGTCGGGGGCGCTGGAGTCACCTCGCTAACCTACCAAGGACCGTCTGACATCGCAGGCTTCGGGGGTCACCCGGAAACACAGTCAGGCGCTGCCCAGTCACGGGCGCCCGGGTCACGAAAGCAACACGGAAAGGAGTCCGCTCTTCCCCCCAACCGAGGGCGTAGGGTACTCTCGAGTTGGCATGACGGTGTGTCTATACGTGAACTTACAAGTGAACCCTAGACAAACTCGATCTGAATCTGAGGGAGTCTCGGTCACTCGAATTCTTTTTTGAGGAGACAATCGTGACCACCCAGGTAGTCATTTTGGCAGCAGGTATGGGAAGCAGACTCGGTCGTTCGCTTCCGAAGCCGCTCACCGAGCTCAACGACGGTCGAACAATCATGCAGCAGCAGTTCGACAACATCGCGCACGCCTTCGGCAAGAAGGCGAAAGTTACCATCGTGGTCGGTTACAAGCTCGAGCACATCATCGAGGCCTTCCCTCAGGCATCCTTCGTTTACAACGAAGAGTATGACCAGACCAACACCTCGAAGAGCCTTGTGCGCGCTCTCCAGGCGTCCACCACCGGCGGTGTGCTCTGGATGAACGGCGACGTCGTCTTCGACCCGGCCATTCTCGACCGCGCTGCCGCGATGGTCGCTCGCGACCAGTCCTTCGTCACCGTCAACACCTCCAAGGTGTCCGACGAGGAGGTCAAGTACACGACCAGCGCCGAGGGCTACATCAAAGAACTCTCCAAGACTGTCAAGGGCGGGTTGGGCGAGGCAGTGGGCATCAACTATATTTCCAGCGCGTACAAGGCTGTACTGGTCCACCACCTGACGAAGGTCGCCGACCAGGACTACTTCGAGCGCGGCATCGAACTCGCGATCGAGAAGAACAACCTGTTGGTCGAGCCTCTCGACATCTCCGATTTCTACGCGGTCGAGGTCGACTTCGCCGAGGATCTCGAACGGGCGAACCTCTTCGTCTAGCAGCGCCTTTCGCAGGGGCGCGCGCCGCGCCCCTACGATAGAGCGCGTGAGTAGATATGCGGAAGTGCGCCCTGAGCAGCGCACGTCTTTCGCCAGGTACCGTCATTCCCTCTGGTTGCTCACACAGCGGGATCTGCGGGTGCGCTACTCGACGTCGCTGCTCGGTTACTTCTGGTCGATTCTCGACCCTCTGGTCATGGCCGGTATCTACTGGTTCGTCTTCACCCAGGTTTTCCAGCGCACGGTGGGCAACGAACCGTACATCGTCTTCCTGCTGTCGGCGCTGCTGCCGTGGATGTGGTTCAACGGCACCGTGTCCGACTGCACCCGCGCGTTCCTGCGCGAATCGAAGCTGATTCGGTCCACCCGAATACCCCGCACGATCTGGGTGAACCGGCTCGTGCTGTCCAAGGGCATCGAGTTTGTGGCGTCCATCCCGGTGCTTCTGCTGTTCGCACTCATCGCCGGGGCTGAACTCAGCGCGGGTGCGGCCCTCTTCCCCCTCGCGATCCTGCTTCAGACGATCCTGACCGCAGGGATCGGGCTGATCGTCGCTCCCCTCGTGGTCTTCTTCCGCGACCTTGAGCGGGCCGTGAAGCTCATCCTCCGCTTCCTGTTCTACGCATCGCCGATCATCTATGGCACCGCGGACCTGCCCACGGAACTGCAGTTCTGGGCCGGCTTCAATCCGCTCAGCGGCCTGTTCAGCCTGTACCGGGCCGCGTTCTTCCCCGAGCAGCTCGATTGGATTCTCGTGCTGATCAGCGCGCTGATGTCGGTCCTCTTTCTTTTCGCCGGCCTGGTTGTCTTCACGCGCACCGAGCGCGCCGTCCTGAAGGAGATCTAGTGTCGGCACCGGTGATCACCCTCACGGGTGTCGGCATCCGTTTCCGCCGCAATCGACGCGGTCGGCGCTCGTTCAAGGACCTGTTCGCCGCCCGGAGGCGGCGCATCCGCCCGAACGAATTCTGGGCGCTGCGGAACGTTGCGTTCACGGTGCAGCGCGGCGAGGCGATCGGCGTGGTCGGTCGCAACGGGCAGGGCAAGTCGACCCTGTTGAAGCTGGTCACCGGCGTCGTGCTGCCCGACGAGGGCTCGGTGCGTGTGACCGAGGGTGTGGCCCCGCTGATCGAGATCACGGGTGGCTTCGTGGACGACCTCACTGTGCGCGAGAACGTCTACCTGACCGCGGGCCTGCACGGGATGACGAAGAAGCAGATCGCGGTGCGCTTCGACGAGATCATCGCCTTCGCGGAGATCGCCGACTTCGTCGACACGCCCTACAAGCACCTGTCCAGTGGTATGAAGGTGCGCATCGCGTTCGCCGTGATTTCCCGGCTCGAGGAGCCCATCCTGCTCGTGGACGAGGTGCTCGCCGTCGGCGACAAGGCGTTCCGGGAGAAGTGCTACCGGCGGATCGAGGAACTGCTCGCCGGTGGGCGAACTCTGTTCTTCGTGTCCCACAACGAGCGGGACCTCAAGCGCTTCTGCACCCGAGGCCTCTACCTTGACAAGGGTGCGCTGGTTCTGGATGCCCCCATCACCGAGGTGCTGGCGCTCTACAACTCGCAATACGGGATCAAGCCGGCCTAACGGGCCGAGGCCATCACGGCATCCGGATCTTCCAGGCCGTCCCGGGAGGGCGGCAGTTGAGCGGAATTGAACCCGGTCATCAGATCGCCCGGCTCAATGCCGAGCACTGTGGCGAGCCGGATCAGGGTGTGGAAAGTGGGGTTGCCAAGTCCCCGGTCGATCCGCGCGTAGTTGGACACGTTGAGGCCGGCCAGGTGGGCGACGGCCTCCTGATTGAGGGACAGCTGGCGCCGCCGACGACGCAGGCGAACACCGAGGATTCGGGATGCTTCTGACTTCGGCTCAGGCATTCTCCTTGTATAGGCGCGCACCGAGTTTTCCGCCAGTGGCACCCAGCCGGGGCACGTAAACTCATCGGGACACTGACGGAGGGCACTCTGATGGCCAGAAAAACCAAGCCGATTATTTCCGAGACGGGTGGCCTGCCGAAAGGCGGCCAGCTCCCCACCGGGATCGTCACGGGCTTCGACCGCGTGATGGCGATCCACCGTCCTGCCGTGCTCGCGCACATCCGTTCCGTGCGCCGCCGTTCCCCACAGGCGTCGCCCGTGGAGATCATCCGGGTCCTGGAGCGGCGCTACCTCGCCGCCGTCACCACCGGGGGTGCCGCGGTCGGCGCGACGGCGGTCATCCCGGGGGTCGGCACCGCCGTCACCCTGGCCATCTCCGGCGTGGAGACGGCCGGGTTCCTCGAGGCCACCGCCCTGTTCACGCAGTCGGTGAGCGAGGTGCATGGCATCACGGTCGAGGACCCCGAGCGGGCACGCGCTCTGGTGATGACGATGATGCTCGGCCGCGAAGGCTCAGACCTCGTGCGCCAGCTGGCCGGCCAGGTCTCCGGCTCCGGCGTCCCGCGCGCCGCTTACTGGGGCGAACTCATCACGACCAGCATTCCCCGGGCCATCATGGGACCGCTGACCGATCGGCTGAAGAGCAGCTTCATCCGGCAGTTCGCCGCCAGGGGCGGCGCCAGCTTCATCGGCAAGGCCCTGCCGTTCGGTGTGGGCGCCATCATCGGGGGTGCGGGCAACCACATCCTGGGCTCGCGGGTCGTTCACTCGTCGCGGCTCGCGTTCGGCCAGCCGCCGGTCGGTTTCCGCGAGGAACTGGACCCCCGGGTGCGGATCGTCGTTCGGGAATCGCCGGCCCGCCGCATCCCCGGGATCACCCGGCTGTCCCTGACCGGCCTGTCCGGCCGGCTGTCCCCCCGGCGACGGATGCCCGGCGCACCGGACCCGACACCGCCGACACCGCCCCGTGCAGACTAGAGCTTCTCGATGTCGCTGACCTCGTCCGTCGGAGCGTCGATGGCTGGTTCGACCACTTCCGGGCTCACGGCCTGCGGGTGGGATGTGTCGAAGCGCTCCCACTCGTCCATCAGGTGCGCCACAGCGGCGTGGAAACGCTCCGTGGCGACTCCGGGACCGGTGTCGCCGAAGTAACGCTCGACCCAGATCTTGAGCCGGTCATGGGCCTCGCTGTCATGGGTGAGATCGTCGAGCACGCCGAGGATACTTCCCGCATCGTCGACGTTCAGCCACTCGCAGTCGGAGAGATAGCCGCCTGAGTCGATCTGAGCGGCCGGGTCGACCGGGCGGGTCACCATCAGGGCCTTGCCCGAGGCCAGACGGTCGTAGACCATCGCGGAGATGTCGACGATGGCGACATCCGCTGCCGACAACTGCCAGCCCAGGTCGGGGCTCGCGTCGTAGATGTGCCGGGCCGAGGCATCGCGCGCATTCGCCGTCGCGATGGCCGCGATGATGGTCTTGTTCGCCGCGCCGTACTCGCTGCTCACCACGCCGCTGCGGGGGTGCGGGCGGTAGATCACGCGGTGCCGGCCCGAGGCCAGCAGTGACGTCACCAGGGCAACGCCGTGGGACGCGATCGAGCCGTAGGCGGCGGCTGGCCGGTCGCCTTCCCAGGTCGGAGCGTAGAGGATGACCTGGCGCTCGTCCGGGGCGAACGGCGTCGCGCCGGAGTAGAAGTCGGCCTGGGGGCGGCCGATCTTCAGGGCGCGCTTGTCGAAGTCGTAGTCCCAAAGCACCTTGTCGAGACGGGCGATCGCGGCGTCGCCGGCGACGAAGGCGTAGTCGTAGGCCTTGATCTGGTTCGTGACCATGTACATTTTGTCGCTCTCACCGTGGTTGATGAAAACGTGCCAGCGGCCCCCGTAGCGCATCATTTGGAAGTTGCGGGTGTTCTGGTTCACGTAGAACACGATCCGGATGTCCTGCTGGGCCAGCACCTGCTCGAGGTCGACGACCCGGCGAACGTAGGCAACCGGGAGCGGGGACTCATCGATCAGCGGCAGGGCACCTGCCCCGCTGCGGCTCAGCACCAGGACGGGCCAGGTCTCGGCGAGCTTCGCGAGCGGCTTGTACCACTGCCGCATCTGGTACAGATTGACGTCGCCGTCGGCGAAGTAGACCGCGATCTTGAAGTGATTCCGGGGCAGCGGCTCACGCGTGGACAGCCGCCCGTTCAGCAGCCGCTGTGCCTTGCGGGACGCCGTGACGTCCCTGACCAGCTTGAGCCCAAGCCTGACGTCTCGTTGAATACCCACCCGTCAAGAGTACCGACGATGCCACTCGACCGAGCGCCTCTGGCCCCCCGAAGGGGACGTGACGACGGAATTGTTAGACGATGGGCGGCCGTCCGGCCAGCGTCATCCGCCACACCGTGCGCGCCCTGAGGGGACGCCGCTCCCCCGGGTCGGTGGTCCACCCCTCGCGGAAACCGGTGAGCCAGGCGCGCAGCGCGCCCGGATTTCGAGCCCAGCGCAGTACCTGGATCAGAAGCCAGGACCCGGCGTAGACGGGCACGAGCAGGACCGGAAGGTTGCGGCGGGCCAGCCAGACCCGGTTGCGGGCGTTCAATCGGTAGTAGTCGGCGTGCCGGGTGGGCGCGATCACGGGATGATTCGCTTCCAGCTCGCCGGCGTACCAGGCGCGCAGGCCCAGGTCCCAGACACGCCAGGCCAGCTCGATGCCCTCATGGGCGTAGAAGAACGGCTCGGCCCAGCCCCCGGTGGCGTCGAAGGCGGCCCGGGGTAGCAGCACGGCACCCTCCCAGACCGAGAAGACGTTGCTGGAGTGGGTGGCTTCGCCCTTGCGGATGCGCGGAATCCAGCGTCTCGGCGACACGATCCCGGCCGGGTCGACCACTCGGGGCTGCAGGAGGCCGATGGTCGAATCCGCACGCAGCACGCCGATGGCGTCTCGCAGAAAGTGCGGGTCCGGGATGCTGGCGTCGTCGTCGAGGAAGAAGAGAAACTCGCCCGCGACGCGGGAGACCCCGCGGTTGCGGCCGGCCGGAATGCCCAGGTTCTCGGGCAGGCCGAGCGTCTTCACCTGGTCCGGCAGCCCGGTCGGCTGCCAGCCATTGCCCACGCACACGATGTCCAGGAGAACGTCCTGCTGGGCCAGCAGACTGCGGATGCCGCGGGCAAGGTCGTCGGGACGGGTGCCCTGGGTGAGCAGCACGACCCCCGCTGTCGGCAGGGCGGGCCCGACCGGTGAAGCGTTAGGACCGGACACGCTTGGACGCCATGATGGCCACGAAGTGGCCCACCAGTGAGAGGAAGGCCAGCGGGACGAGCACGACCAGCACGAACCGGTCGACCGCCGGCTCGCCGAGGAAGCTGCCGACGACCGCGGCGACGAAGATCAGCATGGTCAGTTCGACCGAGTGGTACAGCCGGTGGAACGGGAGGAACCGGGCCAGGCGGCGGGCGCGGGCGATGAGGCTCGACGTCGGGGTCTGCTCGTGCTTGCGATCGGCGAGTTTGGTCAGGCCGGCGTTCGCGCGGGCCACGTGCACCATGTCGTTGAGGGCCTTGTTCAGCACGATGACGAGGGCGAGCAGCAGTGCGAGCGTGGTCCACAGGAAGTCGGCGGGGGCCTCGAACGGGTAGAAGGCGCACCGGATCCCGAACGCGATCGGGATGAGGGCCTCTGTCGTGTAGTGCCCGACCTTGTCGAGAAACACGCCGGCCGGGGAGGACTGCCGGCGCCAGCGGGCGACCTCGCCGTCGGAGCAGTCGACCAACATCTGCAGCTGCCCAAGCAGGAGGGCGAGCATCGCGCCCCAGATGCCGGGAATGAGCAGCGCGGCCGCCGTGGACCAGCCGACCAGGATCATCAGGCCGGTGACGCCGTTCGCCGAGATGGAGGTCTTCAGAAGCATCCAGGTCAGATACGGGGAGATGTCGCGCAGGTAGAGCGACGCCGTCCAGTGCTCGGCGTTCGCCCGCAGCCGAACTTCCGGCGGCTGGGCCACCTGGCGCAGCTCGGCGATTGAGGAGGGTCGAGTCGCCGCGGGATTCGCTGACGTCATTGGTGCCTTCCGGTATGGGCCGTGATGTTGGTGGTGAATTTTAGAAACCCGAGCAGGAAGCCGATCCCCCAGCAGAAGTGAATGCAGGGCAAGACTACGAGAAACCACAGCCCGGCACGAAACCCGTCCGGCCGGGTCACCAGGGCCGTGGCCACGGCGACGAGCCCCAGGTAGGCGGCGGGAATCAGAAAACCGAGCAGCAACCACGGGTTCGCCCCGGTGAGGAGCTGAACCAGGCCGGCCAGCCCGGCCAGAGTGCCGACAGTGACACCCAGGACCATGACGGGCGGGGCGAAGTAACGGATGCCGTTGTCCTCGGGATATCGGCGGGCGAGTTCCCCTCGCCAGAGGCCGGTGGACACCATCTGCCGGGCCAGCCGGGCCAGACTCGGCCGGGGCCGATAGACGACCCGGAGCCGGGGTGTGAACCAGACGATGCCTCCCTGGTCGCGCAGGCGGCGGTTGAGTTCCCAGTCCTGGCCGCGCTTGATGCCCTCGTCGAAGAGGCCGACGCGCACGATGCTGTCCATCCGGAAACAGCCCAGGTAGACGGTTTCCGCGGGGCCCTCCGGGCCGCCGATGTGCAGGGGAGTGCCGCCGAGGCCGATCTTCGTGCCGTAAGCGCGCGCGACGGCTTTCTGGAACGGGCTCTCGCCCTGGGCGTCCATGACGCCGCCGACATTGTCGGCGCCGGTGCGCTCAAGGGTCTCCACGGCGATGCGGGCGTAGTCCGGCGGCAGCACCGAATGGGCGTCGACGCGAATGACGAACGCGTACTGCGAGGCACGGATAGCCGTGTTGAGGCCTGCCGGAGTGGAGCCGATCTCGTTCGCCACGATGCGGATGCGCGGATCAACCGCGGCCATCTCCTCAACCAGTTCGGTTGTGCCGTCGATGCTCGGGCCGAGGGCCAGGGTGACCTCGAAGGGCCCCGAGTAATCCTGTTGGAGCAGACTGGTCACGGCGGCGCGCACATGGGTGACGTCATTCAGCACCGGCATCACATAGGAAACCCCGAGCAGGGATGCGGCTCCGGAAGAGGGATCCTGGCTGGTCATAGTTCCATTCTTCTGGCGGGATGTAAGAGCCTACCAGCCGGGTGTTTCCTGCCAGCATCGGGGCCGCAAACGACAGCTGCGCCGCCGGTGGATCACCGGCGGCGCAGCTGTTGTTCTCTGGAAGGAGCGAGTGGTCAGCTGGAGAGTGCGCCGACCGTGACGGATACCGTGGCCGACTTTCCATCGCGCACAAAGGTGAGGTCGGCCGTCTCGCCGGCCGCGAGAGCGCGCACCTGGGCGGTGAGGTCGTTCGCGTCGGTGATGGGTAGATCGTTGAGGTTGGTGACGATGTCGCCCTTTCGCAGTCCGGCCTTCTCCGCTGCACCGCCCGCCGAGACCTCGCTGATCAGGGCGCCGACGGTGGCGCTCTCCGGGCTGCCGGCAGCGCTGGTGACACTGGCGCCGAGCAGACCGTGGCTGGCCGTGCCGGTGGCGATCAGTTCGTCGGAGATACGCTTGGCCAGGTTCGACGGGATGGAGAAGCCCACGCCGATGCTGCCGGCGGCCGCCGAGTCGCCGCCCGCGCTGGCGATGGCGACGTTGATGCCGATCAGCTCGCCCTTGGCGTTGAGCAGGGCTCCGCCGGAGTTGCCGGGGTTGATCGCGGCATCCGTCTGGATGACCGAGAGGGAGATGCTGCCGGTGGAGGGAGCCTGGGCCGGGCCGCCGTTCTGGTCGGGAAGGTCGAAAAAGAACGGGCTCTGCTCTTCGTCGGGTGCGGAGTTCTCGGGTGTCGACGGGGCAGCCGAGGAGGCGATGGAGATGCTGCGGTTCAGTGCGCTGACGATGCCGTCGGTGACGCTGCCGGAGAGGCCGAGCGGTGCGCCGATCGCGATGGCGCTGTCGCCGACGTTGAGCTTGCCGGAATCGGCCCATTTGATCGGCGCCAGGCCGCTCGCACCGTCCAGCTTGATCACGGCGAGGTCGGAAACCGGGTCGGTGCCGACAATGGTGGCGGCGTAGAGCTTGCCGTCACTGGCGGTGACCTGAATGCTGGCGTCGGCGGCGGCGCCGTCGAGGGTGACGACGTGCGTGTTCGTGAGAATGTAGCCGTCTTCGGACAGGATGACGCCGGAACCGGTTCCGCCGGAGCTGCCGTCGGAGGCGGCGATGGTGACGACACTGGGCGTGGCCTTGGCGGCGACCGCCGTAATCTGGTTGACGCTGTCGGTGTTGTTGACCACGACCGTGCTGGGGCCGTCGGCCTGGCTGGTCGGGATTCCGACGGTCTGGTTAGTGACCACGAAGGCCGTGACGCCGGCGCCGGATGCCCCTCCGACGAGAGCGCCGATGGCGAGGGCCGCGATCAGGGCGATATTACCCGAGCGGCGGGGCTGCGTGCGCGGGCCGCCGGGCTGGTCGGCGGCGTACCCGTTCTGATGGGCGTAGGACTGCGGCTGGGTATTCGGCGCGTAGGGATTCGAGGTGGTGCTTCCCGCGACCGGGCGACCGAAGGAATCCGTGGCATACGCGCGCGCGGGCTGGGCCGAGGTGGAGGTGGGCTGGGCCGCGGTGGGCTGGGCCGGCGACTGCTCAGAGGCGGAAACTGTGTCGGGGATGACCTCGGTCGGTTTCTCGTCGCCGGGGGTGCCGCCGGAGGAGTGATCCGCAGAGGGCTGGGCCGTGGCGGAAGCCTCGCCGGCCGCATTGACTTCGAATGGGACTGCGTCGTCGGGATCGGGAGTGGTGCCGGGTGCCTGCGGATTGTCGGTCATGGTGTGCTCCTTCCAAGCGTTTCCACCTTGACTCCTGAACCTGAACGAATGATCTGTGCAGCCTGGGAGCATTCAATGACGACGCCGTGACTTGAGCGGTGCCGGGTCGATCGACACAGTTAGCAACCCGGACCAGCCGGGTTTGTCGTGCACTCGCGGTTGACGAGCACCGTCTGGGCATCCCCCACGATCACGCCGAGCGGGCTGGCCGAGGTCGACAGCGTACCCTGCACCGGCCGCCAGGCAAGGCCCGCGAAGCGATACTCGGCCGAGTACACCACCGCGACGACCACGGCATAGCTTCCCGGACTGGCGAACGCGTGGCTGGTGGCGGTGTCGGAGAATTCCGGGAGGCCCAGTGCCGCCCAGGTCGCGCCGCCCGAGTTCGTGCTTGCCTGGGCACCGTCGCCGTAGGACCAGCGGTAGCCGACCGGGGTAAAACGAACCTCCGCCGGATATCCCAGCAAGGCGCCGGTACGGGAGTGCTCGGATGCCGACGCGATGAAGTTCGCGGGCAGACCCGCCACGCTCCAGCCGCGCGGTTCCATCGTCTGGGACGGCGCCGCGGGCTGGAAGTTGACCAGATCGCTAACCCTCACCACGAAGTTCGGATCGCACGGCGACCCCGGAATGCAGTTGACCGTGAAGTCGTCGCGCACGAACGCCAGCGGATCGACGACGGGTGCTGCACCGACTTGGCCGCCACCGGCGTTGCCGCTGCCGCTGCCGGAACCGGACCCGCCCGCCCCGGATCCCGCTCCGCCACCGGCTTCGTTCCCGGACCCCTGTCCCCCGCCGGTCTCGTACCCCGCAGAAAGGTCCACCCCGCCGTTATTGATGTGTCCGGATACTTCTGGTGGCGAACAAAAGCCGGCCCGCAGCTCACCTTGCGTGCATTGACTAGTAGCCGCGCTGGCTAGTTCATCTTCGGAGACAAGAAACAGGGCGAGTAGGGCACTCGCCGCGACCCCTAGCAGTAGTTTTTGCCGGACCATGACTCACTCGATGTGATCGTTAGATCATTTGATGCAGCCCTCGAATTTTGAAAGGTGATCGTGAGGGGGAATCTGTCGACGCGATCATTGGGGACAACGGAGGCACCTGTACTGTCAACAACGTTCACTCGGGTGACATCAGAGCAAAGGTACGCAGTCACAGCGGTCTGACCGCGGCCATCATCTTTGATGGACTGCAGTTGAACGGAATCAAAGGATGTCGACCCGACCGATCTATAGCCATTGTCCGTATACAGGTTTGCAGAATCAGTTTCAGCCCTTAGGGCTTCTTCAGCAGTAACGTCCACCAGCCGACTGGTATCTTTTCCTCCATCCGCGAGCACCATATCGATGACAGCCAGATACGCCGCATAGGCTTCGGTGGCCGCAGCCAGAGCTTCCTCATCGGACGCGAAGACGGGGGCATCCGTCGGCGCGGTCGTCTCGGACGCCTGGGGCGCTTGGGGCACCGGTTCGGGCGTGCAACCGGTCAGCGCGAGTGTGCCGAGCAGCAGCAGCGAGCTCAGAACGAGGAGGTCGCGCTGCACGGTCCGCATGCGGCCAACCTAGGGCATCCGGCGCAGCCCCGCTCGAACTTTCCACATGTCGTAGTTTGGAGCCATGCAGGTGACATCATGACAATCTCCGGGGCCTGGCGACGTACGGCCCGTGGGGCCGGCCTGCTCGCCGCGGACGGCACCGTCGCCGCGAGCATTTTCGCGGAGATGAGTGCCCTCGCCCTGCGCACCGGCGCCATCAACCTCGGCCAGGGATTCCCCGACGAGGACGGCCCTGCCGAGGTTCTCGAAGCCGCACGCCAGGCGATCTCCGACGGTGCGAACCAGTACCCGCCGGGGCGCGGCTTGCCCGTGCTGCGGGGCGCCATCGCTCGGCATCAGCACCGGTTCTACGGCCTGTCCGTCGATCCGGATACCGAGGTCCTGGTGACGGCGGGTGCCACCGAGGCGCTGGCGGCAACCGTTCTCGCACTGCTCGACCCCGGCGACGAGGTTGTCACGCTGGAGCCGTTCTACGACGCTTACGGCGGCCTGATCGCGCTGGGCGGGGGCATCCATCGCACGGTGCGCCTGCGGGCGCCCGATTTCCAGCCGGACCGCGACGAACTGCGCGCCGCCATCACGGACCGCACCCGACTGATTATCGTGAACAATCCGCACAACCCCACCGGGGCCGTGCTGCCGCGCGAGACCCTGGAACTCATCGTGTCCCTCGCACACCGTCACGACGCGCTCATCGTGACCGACGAGGTCTACGAGCACCTCACCTTCGGTGTCGCCCACGTGCCCGTCGCGACGATTCCGGGCGCGAGCGAGCGCACCATCACGATCTCCTCCGGTGGGAAGACGTTCAACACCACCGGCTGGAAGATCGGCTGGCTCACCGCCCCGTCCGCTCTTGTCACCGCAATCCTGGCCGTGAAGCAGTTCCTCACCTATGTGAACGGCGCGCCGTTCCAGCCGGCGATCGCGCGGGGCCTCGACCTGCCGGACACCTTCTACACCGGTGTCGCCGCCGACCTGCAGGCCAAGCGTGACGTTCTCGAGAGCGGCCTGATCGAAGCGGGGTTCACGGTCAGTCGACCTCAGGGGTCGTATTTCATCGTGGCGGATGCCGCGCCGCTCGGCTACCCTGACGGCGCCGAGTTCTGCCGGGTGCTGCCCGATCTCGCCGGGGTGGTCGCGGTTCCGATCGGCGCGTTCTGCTCCGCCCGTCACCAGTCCGAGTATGCCTCGCTGGTGCGATTCGCCTACTGTAAAAAGGTGGACGTGCTCGAGCGCGCCGCCGCCCAGCTGGCCGGCATCATCGCCCGTTAGCCGCCCGGCAGCCGCCGCTTTGGAGGTGCCGACGGGGGGTTCTAGTGCGCCAGTGCCGGGTAGTCCGTGTAGCCCTCGGCTCCGGCACCGTAGAAGGTAAGCGGGTCGGGAGCGTTCAGCGGCAGGTCCTTGAGCCAGCGCGACACGAGGTCGGGGTTGGCGATCACGGCACGGCCCACGACGACCGCATCCGCCAGTTCGTCGGCGATGATGGCCATCGCCTCGTCCCGGTCGGTGACCTCGCCGAAGCCGCTGTTCACCAGGAGCGGCCCAGCGAAACGGGCACGCAGCTGCTGCACCAGTTCGCCGGCCGGCTCGCGGTGCAGGATGCTCAGGTACGCAAGGCCCAGCGGAGCGAGTGCGTCGGCGAGCGCGCCGTAGGTGGCCAGAAGGTCGGCGGCATCCGTTTCGAGGGCATCCTGAATGTTGTGCTCCGGCGAGACCCGGATGCCGACGCGGCCGGCGCCGATCGCCTCGGCCACCGCGGTGACGACCTCGACGACGAAACGGGCCCGGTTCTGCGGGGAGCCGCCGTAGATGTCGTCGCGCTGGTTGGAGGCCGGCGAGAGGAACTCGTGCAGGAGGTAACCGTTCGCGGAGTGAATCTCAACGCCGTCGAGTCCCGCGGCGATGGCGTTACGGGAGGCCTGCACGAAGTCCGCGATCACGCCGGGGAGTTCGTCGAGTGTGAGGGCGTGCGGTACCGGGTAGGCAGCCTTTCCCGCGTAGGTGTGGGTTTCGCCCTGGATGGCGATGGCGCTGGGAGCCACGACCTCGCGGCCGCCGTTGGTGCCCTCGTGGGTGACGCGGCCCGCGTGCATTACCTGGGCGACCAGGCGCCCGCCGGCGAAGTGCACGGCGTCGGCGACGTTGGTCCAGCCGGCGATCTGCTCGGGGGTGACCAGCCCCGGCTGGCCGGGGAAGCCCTGACCGGCGTGGCTGGGGTAGGTGCCCTCGGTCACGATCAAGCCGAGCGAAGCACGCTGCTTGTAGTGCTCGACGACGAGGGGGCCGGGAACGCCCTCGATTCCGGACCGAACCCGGGTCAGCGGCGCCATGACGAGCCGGTTGGGCAGTTCCAGGTCGCCGAGGGATAACGGGGAGAAAAGATTCACGAATAGCTCTTTCTGTGGGTCAGGGTGTCGCCGGACGGCGCGCGCGCCGTCTCGGACAGGGGAAGCAGCTTCCCCTGGGGCCAACGGCCCTGCTCTCCCGCGCATTCCCCTCACCCGTCACGGTCGGGCAATCCACAGGAGCCGACGCACCGAACCAGCATTATGAGCACCATCGCCGAGACCCGGCCGACGACGTCGCCACGGAGCTTCCCGGCCCCGGATGCACCGACCCGGGAGGACCCGGACCGCACCGGATACTGCCCGTTCCCTCTGTCGTCCGACGCTCGGGCCTTCGGACTGACCACGAGCTCCATGCGGCTGCGCCAGGCAACGGTTTCGGTGCGGCACGGCCGCCGTACCGGGAGCGACACCGCGACCATCCTGCTGCACGGCGCCGCGGGATCCTGGACGACCTGGACGCCGCTGCTGGCCGCGGCCGACGCCTCCGGTCTCGGCCTGACCGACCTGATCATCCCCGACCTGCCCGGCTGGGGGGACTCGCCGCTTCCGGCGGCGGGACCCTCTCGTTCCATCGAGGCAACCGCTGCGGTGGTGGCCGAGATCGCCTGTGCGCTCGGCTACCGCTCCTGGACCGTGATCGGCCACTCCCTCGGCGGCTTCGTGGCACTCGAACTTGCCGCAAGCGAGACCCAGTCGACCGCGTTCGTCGGCCTCGTCTCGGCCACGACGTTCTCGGTGATCGACACCGTGCGGCACCCGGTCGCCCGGTTCGCCGCGCTGCCGGGGTACAGCGCCCTGCTGCCGGTACTGCGGGCCGTCGCCCGGGCCGGGCGCGCCGGCCATGGTCTGATCCGCCTGCTCCACCGCACCGGGCTGCTGCGCACGCTGGCGGCGCCCCTGTTCCGCCGACCGGAGCTGCTGCACGAGAGCGTCATCGGGGCCCTTGCGACCGAGCTGCGCCCGCAGGCGTTCGCCGTGGCATCCGACCTCGCCGGAACCTACGATGCCAACCACTGGGCCCGGATCGAGTGCGCCGTGCACGCAACCCAGGGTGACGCCGACATTTTCGTGGCGGCGACGGATGCGGCCAGGCTCCGCGCGGTCATCCGCGGCTTCGATCTGGTCACGGTGCCGGGCACCGGGCACTTCGCGCACGTGGAGAAACCGTATGAGACGCTGCTTCACCTGTTGCCGAACGGATGCCTGTCCCGGTCAGGCGTGTTCCCGCAGTAGTAGTCGCTGTGTCCTGCACGATCCCGCGGCACGGCTGTTTCCCTTGTCAAGCGGGTTCATAGCGACCAAACTGAGGATCAGTCCTGAGATCTGGTCACCCTGTGTGGCCGGCCTCTGAACAGCCCCACCGATTGAAAGCGGCTCCCCATGGGTTCGTTGACGTATGACAGGGTCACGGTCGAATTCGACGACCGGATATTGGCGCATCTCCAGATCGTGATCGTACAGAAACTCCGCCGGGGCGAAAGCTTCCTGCTCTCGTGGCGAAACGCCGCCGAAGCCGGAAACGGTCGCAGTTCCGCGTGGCTGCACCCGGCCATTCCCCTGTATTTCAAGTTCTCCGGCGGTCAGCCGCCGAGCATCAACCCGCTGTGGCTCGCCCAGCTCACCCGTTCCGCTAACAGTTCCCAGGGTCTGGTGGCCACCGGCGAGGAGCGGGCGATGGGTGAACCCGAACATCCGGAGCGCACCGACCGCGGTCATCGCCCGGATCAGAAATTCACGGTGCGCGCGGCGCCCGCCTCGCAGGACACCATCGCCACCGAACTCTGAGCTGGCTGCACGCTCAGCGGGGCACGACCGCAAAGCGGCGCAGGGCCAGCGAGGGATTGCGGGCGCGCACGGCTGTGAGGCGCTCCGACAGCACCCAGGCGACGGCGACATCCGTTGTCTCGCCGATGGTGACCAGTTCCACGCCCATCGGGTCGACCACCATGCTGTTGCCGACGCCCACCGGCGGGGCGTGGTCGGCGGCCGCCACGTAGACCGTGTTCTCCAGGGCGCGCGCTGTCAGCAGCGTGCGCCAGTGCTGTTCCTTCAACGGTCCCCGCACCCACTCGGCGGGCACCAGCACCAGTTCGGCCCCCGCGTCGACCAGGCGGCGCGTCACCTCCGGGAAACGGATGTCGTAGCAGGTCTGCAGTCCCACCCGCAGTCCCACCACCTCGAACGTCTCGGGTTCCTCCACGGCGCCAGGCCGCACCCAGTCCGATTCACGGTCGCCGAAGGCGTCGTAGAGGTGCAGCTTGCGGTACTTCGCGACGAGTTCGCCGGCCGGATCCACCGCGACGAGGGTGTTGAAGAAGCGGCTCGGGTCATCCGTGGCCTCCAGCATGCCGGCCACGACATGCACGCCGAGTTCTGCCGCGAGCGCGGCGAGGGCGGCCACGAAGGGGCCGTCCACAGGTTCGGCCGCGGCGACGAAGGAGGGCCCCAGGACCGGTTCGAAGAAAGAGGAGTACTCGGGGAAGACGACCAGCCGGGCTCCGCGGCCGACGGCCGTCTCGGCGAGGGCACGCATGGCGGCGAGATTCACGGCCGGCTCGCGGCCGGGGGCGAACTGGGCCACCGCAACCCCCAGGGCAGCCACAGGGCCGGAGCCAGCGCCGGCAGCTGCAGCTGCAGCGGGAGCAGGATCGCGCGTCTCGAGGGGATCGATCATGGCGTCAGCCTAGCCGCCGGCAACGCCTCGGCCGGGGTCGCGGCATCCGTTCCCCTCGGTCCGTACCGGTCCTGGGTTCCAGGGTTCAGCGGGGTGGCCTAACGTGTATGCGTGTCTCCCCCTCCGCTGGTCTCCCGCCTGGTTCGCCCCGAGGCGCTGACCCTGCCCCTGCGCCGAACCGAAGGACTGGCAGCGATCCTCGGGCTGCTCGGCCTCCTCGTCTCGGCGGCCGGATCGTGGCGGCCCTCGTATTGGGGCGACGAGGCGGCCAGCGTGATGTCGGCGGAAAGATCCCTGCCGGGGCTCTTCCGACTTCTGGACAACGTCGACGCGGTGCACGGCGCCTATTATCTGCTGCTGCACGTCTGGATCGGCCTCTTCGGCTCTTCGGAGCTGGCGACTCGCGGGCTGAGCGCCCTCTTCGTCGGCGTCGCGACGGCCGGCACCTTCGTGCTGGCACGCACCCTGACCTCCCACCGGGTCGGCGTGCTCGCGGCCATCGTCTTCGCGCTGCTCCCCCGGGTCACCTACATGGGCGCCGAAGCCCGTTCGGCCGCCGTCGCCACGGCCGTTGTGGTGTGGCTGACCGTTCTGCTGGTGCACCTGCTGCGGAGCCGCTATCAGGATCGCGCCACCCGCTTCGCGCTCTGGGCGGCTTACACCGCGCTCCTGGCCCTGGGAATCTACTTCTTCCTCTTTGTGCTGCTGCTGATCCCGGTGCTCGGCCTCGCCGTGCTGCTGATACCGCCGGAGGGCGACAGGTGGGCGGGCATTCGCGCTTGGACCCTGGCCACGGCCTCCGGGCTCGCCCTGGCTGCCCCCGTGATGGCGGCCAGCCTTCAGCAGCGCGATCAGATCGCCTTCATCGGGCGGCGCCCGCCGATCGCCGTGCTCACCGCCGCAGTGCACCAGTGGTTCGGCAACGTACCGCTGGCCGTTCTGGCGTGGGGTCTGATCCTGCTGGCGGTCGTGATGGTCTTCGCCGTGCGCGGGCGGTGGGCCGCACCAACAGCAACCAGGGCGGCCCTGGCGGTCATGCTGGCCTGGCTGATCGTGCCGAGCGCAGCGCTCCTGATCGGCACGCACCTCGTCACGCCGATGTACTCGCTGCGGTACCTGTCGGTGGGTACGCCGGCGGCGGCGATCGCCATCGCCATGGGGATCGCCTGCCTCCGGCCGCTCTGGCCGCAGGCCGCCGCGCTGGGCCTGATCACGGCTCTCATGCTGCCCACCTATCTCGACCAGCGCGGCGAGTTCGGCAAGAACTACGGCAGTGACCTGCGCCAGGCGTCCGAGGTCGTGCGGGCCGGCGCGCAGCCCGGAGACGCGATCGTTTTCGACGAGAGCGTGCGGCCCTCCCGCAAGCCCCGCCTCGCCCTGCGGCTCTACCCGGCCGCGTTCGAGGGCCTGCGGGACGTCACCCTCGCGGTGCCGTTCGACGCCACCAACGACTTGTGGGACGTGGCTGTGCCGCTGGAGCAGGTGACCGACCGACTTACCGACACGAACCGGGTCTGGGTGCTGCAGAACCAGGCCAGCGGTGAGAATAGGCGGGGGGACAACATCCGCACCCTGCAACAACTCGGGTTCACGGTCGCCGAGTCGACCATGCTGAATCGCACGCAGATCATCGAAATGACAAGGTAGCCCCATGGCTCGGACTCTGATCATCATCCCGACCTACAACGAGCAGGGCAACGTCGCGTCGATCGTGGCCCGGGTGCGCGCGAGCGTGCCGGCGGCCGACGTTCTGGTCGTCGATGATTCCTCCCCGGACGGCACGGGGCAGTTGGCTGACGCGCTGGCCGCCACCGATTCCCAGGTGCACGCCCTGCACCGCTCCCGGAAGAGCGGCCTCGGAGCCGCCTATCTCGAGGCCTTCGCCTGGGGGCTCTCCCGCGGCTACAACCGACTGGTGCAGCTCGACGCCGACGGATCGCACCTGCCAGAGCAACTGCCGACCCTGCTCGAGGCCGCGGAGACGGCGGATGTGGTGCTGGGCTCCCGCTGGGTCCCGGGCGGAATGGTGCGGAACTGGCCGTGGCACCGGCGTCTGCTGTCGCGGGGCGGATCGGTCTACTCGCGCGTGCTGCTCCGGCTGCCCCAGCGAGACGTCACCGGCGGTTACCGCGTCTTCACGGCGCATGCCCTCCGGCGAATGGACCTCTCCGGCGTCGAGAGCCTGGGCTACTGCTTCCAGATCGACATGCTGCTGCATGCGGTTCGGGCCGGGCTCAGCGTTGTCGAGAAGCCGATCACGTTCGTGGAGCGCACCGTCGGTTCCTCGAAGATGAGTGCCGCGATCGTGGCCGAGGCGATGGCCCGTGTCACGATCTGGGGTCTCACCGGCAGGAACGCTCGCCGCGTTGCCGCGTCTGCACCGACATCCCTCCCGCGTGCCCGCTGACCGGACCCGCACGCCGCCCCATGGGGCGTGACTTCTGGTCAGAGTGACTATAAGATGAATCCATTCAGTTAGAGTCACAATGACCTTTACTTGGGGAATGACAATGGATGCGCGAATAAACACCCAGCTTGAGGCGACCCTCGCCGTGTCGACGGTCATTTTCGCCCTGCGGCCGGATCCGGAATCCGGCCACTCGACCCTGTGGCTGCCGCTTGTACGCCGCACCCGGGAACCCTACCTCGGCCAGTGGGCGTTGCCCGGCGGCGGCCTGCGGGCCGATGAGCGCCTGGCCGGCGCGGCCGCGCGCGCCCTGCGCGAGACCACGGGCCTGACCCCCAAGTACCTCGAGCAGCTCTACACCTTCGGGGATCCGGGGCGTTCCCCCGGCGGCCGGGTCGTCTCGGTCGTCTACTGGGCGCTCGTCGAGTCCGGTGAGGCGGCGCTGGCCGTCGAGGACGAGAACGTGCGGTGGTTTCCGGCCGACCACCTGTCGCCGCTCGCCTTCGACCACAACCTCATCGTGGAATACGCCCTCTGGCGCCTGCGCACCAAGGTGGAGTACTCCCGCATCGCGCACGCGTTCCTAGGCGAGACCTTCACGCTCGCGCAGCTGCGCGAGGTGCATGAGGCCGTACTGCAGAAGGCCCTTGACCCGGCCAACTTCCGCCGCACGATCGAGGGTTCAGGCACCGTGGTCGACACCGGCCAGCGCGTGGCCGGCGTACCGCATCGGCCGCCCCGCCTCTACCGCTACAACGATTCCGTTCATGCCACCGCTCCGGGTGCGCTCGAGCCGGCCATCGGCTGAGCATGACTCTTCCTCCCAGCACCCTCCTGCTGGCCACCGCTTGTCCGACTATCGCTTTGTATGATTATCGAGGAGTAACCGCATGACCATCGCATCGGTCGACCAGACCATTCGACTCATCAGCACGGGAGCTGCCGTCGGCAGCACGTGCGGCCCCGACCTGCTCACCGCTCCGTGGGAGTTTGATTCCGGCACGCCGGGCTACGGCCCGGGGTCGTCGATGGGCGATGTCATCCCCACCGGGTCACCGCGGCAGGGTGAGCTGCCCGAGGTCTACCGTCGCGCGTCGACGGAGGAACTCGGCGACCGCATCCGTACCGCCAAGGCCACGCTCGGCGACCGGGTCGTGGTCCTCGGGCACTTTTACCAGCGCGAGGAGGTGTTGGCGCACGCGGACTTCGTGGGCGACTCCTTCCAGCTGGCGCAGGCCACGAAGAGCCGTCCGGATGCCGAGGCGATCGTCTTCTGCGGAGTGCACTTCATGGCCGAAACCGCCGACTTGCTTTCCACGCCGGAGCAGGCGGTCATTCTGCCCAACCTCGCCGCCGGCTGCTCGATGGCCGATATGGCCGATATCGACTCCGTCACCGACTGCTGGGAACAGCTGGAGGACCTCTACGGCAGCGAGCAGGGCGTCGACGGCCGCGTGCCCGTGATCCCGGTCACCTACATGAATTCCTCGGCCGCGCTGAAGGCGTTCTGCGGCGAGCACGGCGGCATCGTCTGCACCTCCTCCAACGCCGAGACCGTGCTCGAGTGGGCCTTCGCCCGCGGCCGCCGCGTTCTCTTCTTCCCCGACCAGCACCTCGGCCGCAACACCGCCAAGTCGATGGGGGTGCCCCTCGAGCGGATGCCGATGTGGAACCCGCGCAAGGCCCTCGGCGGCAACACGGCCGAGGAGCTCGAGGCCGCCCAGGTCGTGCTCTGGCACGGGTTCTGCAGCGTGCATAAGCGCTTCACGGTGGACCAGATCACCGCGGCCCGCCAGTCGCACCCGGACGTGCGCGTGGTCGTGCACCCGGAGTGCCCGATGGGCGTCGTCGACGCCGCCGATTCCTACGGCTCGACCGACTTCATCAAGAAGGCCATCGAGGCAGCCCCGGCCGGGTCCACGTTCGCCATCGGCACCGAGATCAACCTGGTGCAGCGGCTCGCCGCACAGCACCCCGAGCACACCATCTTCTGCCTCGACCCGGTGGTCTGCCCCTGCTCCACCATGTACCGCATCCACTCGGGCTACCTGGCCTGGGTGCTCGAAGCGCTGGTCGGCACCGCGGACCGCGCGCCCGAGGTGCTCAATCGAATCCAGGTATCGGGCGAGGTTGCCGGCAACGCCCGCGTCGCCCTCGAACGGATGCTTTCCGCCAAGCCGCCCGTCTCCATCGAGGCCTGACCGTGACCCGCGTGCTCGTCGTCGGCAGTGGGCTGGCCGGACTCATCGCCGCGGTGCGTGCGACGGATGCCGGCCACCAGGTCACCCTCGTCACGAAAGCGGCCCTGCCCGACAGCAACACCCGCTGGGCCCAGGGCGGGATCGCCGCGGCCATGTTCCCCGATGACTCGGTCGAGTCACACGTACAGGACACCCTGCGCGCCGGGGCCGGACTCTGCGACCCGGTCGCAGTGCGCGTGCTCTGTTCCGAGGGACCGGCTCGGGTGCGGGACCTGATCCGGTTCGGTGTGGACTTCGACCGCGACGAGTCCGGGGTGACCCGCGGACTGGAGGCTGCCCACTCCCGCTCGCGGGTGCTGCACGCCGGCGGGGACGCCACGGGCGCAGCCATCGAGGCTGCCCTCGTGGCGACGGTGCGTGAACGGGCCGCCCGCTCGCTGCGGGGCGTGGGCGCCCGCCTGCGCGTGCAGGAACACACAATGCTGGTTGATCTGACCGTGCAGGACGGTCGCGTGACCGGGGCTGTCCTCCTCGGGCCCGACGAAGCACTCCGCACGATCCTGGCCGACACGGTGATCCTGGCGACCGGCGGTGCCGGCGAGGTCTTCCCGCACACCACGAACCCGGCTCTGGCGACGGGTGACGGCGTGGCCGCCGCGTGGCGCGCGGGGGCATCCGTCGCCGACCTCGAGTTCTACCAGTTCCACCCGACCGCACTCGCGGTTCCCGGTACCCCGCTGGTCTCCGAGGCGGTGCGCGGGGAAGGCGCCGTGCTGCGAAATGCGTCGGGCCACCGCTTCATGCTCGACCTGCACCCCGATGCGGAACTCGCCCCGCGCGACATCGTGGCCAGAGGCATCGCCCGGGAAATGACCAGGCAGGGCGGCGAACCGGTGCGACTGGACGCCACCGGTCTCGGCCGCGAACTTCTCGAGCGACGCTTCCCGACCATCACCGCGGCCTGCCGTGCTGCCGGCCTGGACTGGGCCGTCGAATCGATCCCGGTCGCCCCGGCGGCGCACTACTGGATGGGCGGGGTGCTCACGGATATCTGGGGCCGCACCAGCCTGCCCGGCCTGTTCGCCGTGGGTGAAGTGGCCCGCACCGGCGCCCACGGCGCCAACCGGTTGGCCTCCAACTCTCTGCTCGAGGCGGCCGTGTTCGCCGACCGGGCCGTGCGCGCGCTGCGCCTGCCGGTTCGGGTGTCGGCGGGGGTCTCGGTCGTGACCGGCTCGACCACCGGGGGATTGCCTGCCGGCGTCGACCGTGACGCGGTACAGCAGCTGATGTGGGAGTGCGCGGGAGTGCTGCGGAGTGGGGAGAAGCTCGCCGAGGCATCCGTCACCCTGGCCGACTGGGCCACCCGTCCGACGGGCCCGGACGAAACCACTGCACCTAATATGCGGGTTCGGGCATATGAAGACGCCAACCTGCTCGACCTGGCGCGGGTCACCGTGGCTTCCGCCCTGGCCCGGGAGGAATCGCGCGGCGCACATCACCGCTCCGACTACCCCGACGGCCGGCCCGAGCTCGCCCGCACCGTCGCCTGGACCCGCACCGTCGCCTGGACCCGCGGCACAGCCCCGGACACAGCCGACGGCATGCGGAGCACCCTGAATCTGGACCACCCCACTGAGGCCGAGGAGGCCATTGCATGCTGACCATGAATGCCATCGACACCGTCGTGCGCGCCGCGCTCGAGGAGGACGCCCCCTGGGGTGACCTCACCTCGCAGGTGCTGATCCCCGCCGACGCCGCCGCGACCGCGCAGCTGGTCGCCCGGGAATCCGGCGTCTTCAGCGGTGGTGCCGTGTTCGCGGCGGCCTTCCGACTGACCGACGCGCGCATCGTCGTTCGGATGCTCGTGGCCGACGGCACCGTCTTCGACGCCGGTGACACCCTGGCGGAAGTGTCGGGGTCCGCCCGCGGCATTCTGCAGGCCGAGCGCATCGGCTTGAACTTCGTGCAGCGCATGAGCGGGATCGCCACACTGACAGCGCTCTACGTGGCCGAGACGGCCGGCACCCGCGCCCGCATCGTCGACACCCGCAAGACCACCCCGGGCCTGCGTGTGCTGGAACGTGCCGCGGTGCGCGACGGCGGCGGCCACAACCACCGGTTCAGCCTCTCCGACGCGGTCATGGCCAAGGACAACCACCTGGCCGTGCTCACCGCGGGCGGCCTGAACCTCACCGAGGCGCTCCGGCAGGTGCGCGACCGCATCTCCCACACCACGCACCTCGAGGTGGAAGTGGACCGGATCGACCAAATCGAGCTTGTGCTTGCCGCCGGCGTCGACACGATCATGCTCGACAACTTCAGCCCCGACGACCTGCGCGAGGGCGTCCGCCTCACGGGCGGCCGAGCACGCGTGGAGGCCAGCGGCGGCGTCTCTCTGCTGACCGTGCGCGGCATCGCCGAGACCGGCGTCGACATCATCTCGGTCGGGGCCATCACGCACAGCGTGCGCTCCCTCGACCTCGGCCTCGACGTCGTCATCCTCACCGAGGGCTGAGCGGTCCGGCCATGATCTATCTCGACAACGCCGCGACCACCCCGGTGCGACGGGAAGTTCTCGAGGTGCTCTGGCAACAGCTCGCGGGCCGGTTCGGCAACCCGTCGAGCCACCACCGAGTGGGTGAGGCCGCGGCCGCCGCGCTGGCCGAGGCGCGGGCCATGGTCGCGGGCGTGCTCGGGTGCCGGTCGGCCGACGTGGTGTTCACGACCGGCGGCACCGAGTCCGACAACCTCGCGATCAAGGGCATCGCCCTGGGCGCCCCACGCGGCCGTCACCTCATCACGACGCCGATCGAGCACGAGGCGGTACTCGAATCCTGCGACTATCTGCGCCGCCTGCACGGCTTTGAGGTGACGCTCCTGGACCCGGATGCCTCCGGCCGGGTGGATCCGGAACAGCTCCGCGCCGTGATCCGCCCGGATACCACCCTCGTCTCGGTGCAGTACGCCAACAACGAGGTCGGCACCGTTCAGCGGCTCGCGGAACTATCGGCCATCGCCCAGGACGCCCGCGTGCCGCTCCACACCGACGCCGTGCAGGCGGCCGGCTGGCTTTCGGTCGACGTGGGGGCTCTCGGCGTCGATGCCCTGAGCCTGTCGGGCCACAAACTCGGCGCACCTCCCGGCATCGGGGTGCTTTTCCTGCGCCGCCGCATCGCGGTCGAACCGGTGCTGCACGGCGGCGGTCAGGAGCGCGGGCGCCGCAGCGGAACGGAGAACGTGCCCGGGGCGCTGGCACTGGCGACCGCACTGTGCCTCGCCGAGGCGGAACGCGCGGAGGCAGCGCCCCGCATCACCGCGCTGCGGAATGCCTTCATCACCACGGTTCTGAGCGGCACACCGTCGGCCCGGCTCACCGGCCACTCGACGGAGCGTCTGCCGGGCACCGCCTCGTTCGTCTTCCCGGGCACGAGCGGCGAGGCGGTGTTGCTCGAACTGGAACAGCGCGGCATCGTCTGCTCGAGCGGGTCGGCCTGCGCGGCCGACAGCGACGAACCGTCCCACGTGTTGACCGCTCTGGGCATCCCGGCTGAGGTCGCCCAGACCGCCGTGCGGTTCACGCTGGCATCGACGACCACAGCAGCGGATGCGTCTGAAGCGGCCGCATCCGTTCAGGCCGCCGTGGGCACCGTCCGCAGTCTCGACCGAGGCTGACCTGCCGGGGCTTCAGGCGCGGCTTCGCGCGCGTGACGCGCGCGTGCACGCGCGCGCCAGAAACCGAACTTACTGCGAGTTGTCAGACAATTTCCGAAGGTTTCGTTTCTCGCGGCGAAGATGCCCCCGATCAGCTAATCTGCTGACGGCGACCGACCCTGGACCGCTGACTGCGCGTCCCTTGACGTGCGGCCGTCTGGCCAGCGCTCTAAGGTTATAGCTAAGAGGCGATAAGCCCAAGGTGGGCCGCCAAAAAGGGACACAATGACAATAATCGACAAACCAGTCACCGAGTCACTTGCCACTCAAATTGACTCTCTGGTTAAAGCCGCTCAGGTCGCGCTTCTGGATTACGCGAACTTCACGCAGGAACAAATCGACCACATCGTTAAGAAAGCCTCGGTGGCTGCTCTCAGCAAACACGCCGAACTTGCCGTTCACGCCGTAGCCGAAACCGGCCGTGGCGTATTCGAGGACAAGGCCGTTAAAAATCTTTTCGCATGCGAGCACGTTACGAACTCGATGCAAAACCTTAAGACCGTCGGCGTTATCAGCCGAGACGACATTACCGGCATTACTGAGATCGCCGAGCCGGTCGGCGTGATTTGCGGTGTGACCCCCGTTACGAACCCCACCTCGACCGCGATCTTCAAGTCGCTCATCGCGCTGAAGACCCGCAACCCGATCGTTTTCGGTTTCCACCCGGGCGCCCAGCAGTCCTCTGTGGCGGCAGCGCGCGTCGTGCGCGACGCCGCCATCCTCGCCGGTGCACCGGCAAACTGCATCCAGTGGGTTGAAACGCCGTCCCTCGAGGCCACCAGCCTGCTGATGAACCACCCGGGCGTCGCAACCATCCTCGCCACCGGTGGCAACGCCATGGTCCGGGCCGCGTACTCCTGCGGCAAGCCCGCCCTCGGCGTCGGAGCGGGCAACGTTCCCGCCTTCATCGAGAAGAGCGCCAAGCTCAAGCGTGCCATCAACGACGTCGTGCTCTCCAAGTCCTTCGACTACGGCATGATCTGCGCGTCGGAGCAGGCCGTCATCATCGAAGAGCCGCTCTACGCAGAAGCCATGGCCGAGTTCAAGATCCTGCACACCTACCTGGTCACCCCGGCCGAGAAGCTTCTCCTCGAGGACTACATCTTCGGAGTCCAGGCCAACTCGACCAACTGTGGCGAGGCCAAGCTCAACGCCGCCGTCGTCGGCAAGTCGCCGGTCTGGATCGCCCAGCAGGCCGGATTCACCATCCCGGCCGACACATCGATCATCCTGGTCGAGGTCGCCGGAGTGGGACCGCACGAGCCGATGACCCGCGAAAAGCTGGCACCCGTTCTCGCCGTGCTGCATGCCAAGGACGCTGAGGAGGGCATTTCGCTCTCCGAGCAGATGGTTGAATTCGACGGCCTCGGCCACTCGGGCTCCATCCACAGCGAAAACCCGGCCATCATCGAAGAGTTCGGAACCCGCGTCAAGGCGGTCCGGATCATCACCAACGCTCCCAGCTCGCTCGGTGGTATCGGTGACATCTACAACGCGTTCATCCCGTCGTTGACGCTCGGCTGTGGCTCGTACGGACACAACTCCGTCTCGAACAACGTCTCCGCGATCAACCTCATCAACGTCAAGCGCATCGGCAGAAGGAACAACAACTTGCAGTGGTTCAAGGTCCCCGCCAAGACGTACTTCGAGCCGAACGCCATCCGTTACCTGGCGGACATGCGCAACGTCGAACGTGTCACGATCGTGACCGACTCGACCATGACCCGCCTCGGTTTCGTCGACAAGATCCTCGACATCCTGAACCGGCGCGAGGGCCGCGTCGCACTGCAGATCATCGACAACGTGCTGCCCGAACCGACCGTCTCAGCGGTCGAAAAGGGTGCCGCCGAAATGCGGGCCTTCAAGCCTGACACCATCATCGCCCTCGGCGGCGGCTCGCCGATGGACGCCGCGAAGGTCATGTGGCTGCTGTACGAACACCCCGAAATCGAATTCTCCGACATGAAGGAAAAGTTCTTCGACGTGCGCAAGCGCGCGTTCAAGTTCCCCGACCTCGGCGAACTGGCCAAGCTCGTCTGCATCCCCACCACTTCGGGCACCGGTTCGGAAATGACCCCGTTCGCCGTGATCACCGACGAAGTCACCGGAGTCAAGTACCCGCTCGCGGACTACGCCCTCCTGCCGACCGTCGCGATCATCGACCCCGTGCTCACGGCCATGATGCCGTCGTTCCTGGTTGCTGACTCGGGTTTCGACGCTCTCACGCACGCCACCGAGGCCTACGTGTCCGTCTACGCGAACGATTTCACCGACGGCCTCTGCCTGCACGCGATCAAGCTGATCTTCGAGAACATCGTGACCAGCGTCAACGGCACCACCGCGAGCACCGACGGTGAGGTCATCAAGGCCCGCGAGAAGATGCACAACGCCTCGTCGATCGCCGGTATGGCGTTCGGCAACGCGTTCCTGGGTATTTGTCACGCGATGGCTCACGTCACCGGCGCGCAGCTCCACCTGATCCACGGCCGGGTCAACGCGACCTACCTGCCGCACGTGATCCGTTACAACGGCCTCATCCCCACCAAGCTCACCAGCTGGCCCAAGTACGAGAGCTACATCGCCCCGGAGCGCTTCCAGCAGATCGCGAAGCACCTCGGCCTCCCGGCGTCGACCCCGGCGGAGGGCGTCGAGTCCTACGCCCTGGCCGTGGAGAAGCTGCGCGACCTGGCCGGCATCAAGCCGTCCTTCCAGGCGCAGGGTGTGCCGGAGGAGGACTTCATCAGCCGCCTCGACAGCCTGGCCATGGGTGCTTACGGTGACCAGTGCGCACCGGCCAACCCGCGCATGCCGATGCTCGACGACATGCACACCATCATGGAGGCCGCGTACTACGGCACCTCTTTCAACGAGGTCCGCGCCGGTCGCGCGGCCGTCGAAGCAGTGGCACCGGCCGAAGAAAAGAAGTCGGCCCGCAAGGCAGGCAAGTAGCCGTCACCGCCTGATTGACTGAGGAACGGCCCCGCACCTGTTGGTGCGGGGCCATTCTCGTGTACGGCCCACCCTGTGGCAGGAGCGAGCCTGGTCACAGTCAGTTCATAGCCAGCGCGCTGCCACGGGGGTCTCCCCCGCATCGGAAGTAACGCCCGATCGGGCACGGCCGGCGGCCCAGGCGGCCAGGTCGGCGAGCGACCCCGTGACCTGGTGGGCGGCATCCGGATCGCCGTAGCCTGTGTGCGTCGAATCCGTCGCGGTGAGCCGGCGGCCCGTGTCACCCCGGGAGGCCCAGGCACCGACGATCTCGCCGAGAAGCCGCTCGAGAGCCTCCTCCGGCAGGTCCCGGAAGCCGGCACCGTGGTTGAGGTCGACGGCGTGGATCCAGAGTTCGCGGGTGCGCATCCAGACCGTGTCCCGCAGCGGCACCATGGCACCCTGCCCGTTCCTGACCGGAACGACCCAGCGGTCGTCCGCCAGCGCCAGCCAGCGTCGGTCCAGGTCGGCGGCCGAGTCCGCCCAGGATTCTCGGAGCGCGTCGGAACTGAGGATGCTGCCCGCGGCGATCTCCGCATTCCGCGCCTCCATCGAGGCATACATCACCGTCTCGGCTCCGGTGTCGGCCCACTGTGCCAGCCGTCCGATCGCACGGGCGTTGGACGCGACGTGCGCGACGACCTGGCGCCGGGTCCAGCCCGGCAGCAGGGAGTCCCCGTCGAGTTCATCGTCTGTGAGCCCCTGCAGTTCGCGACCGAAGAATTCCGTACCCCGCCGGACGAGGTCCAGCGTCAACCGGCGTGCAGAAAGCTCAAACGGATCGTGGGGTGCGCTCATGGGGCCCCTTTCTCGGGTCAACGCGTATGGTCCCTACGCTACCCGGCGGCCCACCCTCCCCAACGTTCCCGCGACGCTGGTCGAGCCTGTCGAGCCCGGGACCGAGACTAGGGACCAGGGACCGGGGCAACATCGTCGGCCTGGGACCAGGGGCCAGGGACCCCCTATCCGTTCTTCCGTTCGACCGCGTCCGTCAACCGGGCGCGGGACTTGGTCACGTTCCGCCATTTGCGGGCCCCGGTCTCCAGCCAAGGTGGTGCCATGATCTGCACGGCGCCGCGGACCATCCGGATTACCCAGCCGGAGGCGGCGAGGTAGCGGTGATGCCACCAGCACAAACACACGCCGTTGTCGGTGTGTGTCGGTCCGCCCTCGGAGTGCGGGATCACGTGGTGGATCTCGGTCATCCCGGCCGGGATTTTGCAGCCCGGGATGATGCAGGTGCCGTCGCGGAGCTGAATCGCCCGGCGTTGCGCGGCGGTGAAGCACCGTTCGGGTGAGCCGAGGGCGATGATGCGTCCCTCGTCGGTGATGACGACTTTCTGCTGACCGCCGTTGCTGATCAGGTCCGTGACGGCGCTGATCGAGATCGGGGTTTCGACGCCGTCGATCCAGCCGACGCCGCGGCCCTGACC